>NZ_JCAKMY010000004.1:0-151007 GCF_059515845.1 Acinetobacter sp. CY79 | reverse complement strand
TTGAAAAAGCATGGTCTGTCTTAAAAAGTAAAGTCAGGCACATCATTGCTCAGAACAATAAAACCATTCAGGAAGCTCTGGATATCGTATTTAAGATGATGTAGCTTATGTTTCATATTTGGCTATAGAACGTCCCCAAAAAAATCAGAGTAAGTTTTACAGTGGTAAAAAGAAGAAACATACGCTCAAAGCGCAAGTGATCTATCATCCAAAGAGCCAACAAATCATAGGTCTAGATCTATCGAGTGGTAGTCAACATGACATTAAATTGGCAAGGAAAACGATTGCAAAATTCAAGCATTGTGAATATGTGATTACTGATTTAGGATATCATGGACTAGAGGAATGTGGATTTAAGCTATTGACTCCTATTAAGAAAAAGAAGAATTCTGCCTTATCTGATATTGAGAAAAAGTACAATAAAATGATTGGAGAAATACGAATTGTGATTGAACACATCAATCGTCAATTAAAAACATTTAGAATATTGAGTGAACGCTACCGAAACAGACGTAAGCGATTCGGTTTACGCATCAACTTAATTGCTGCACTTGTAAACCGGATAAACTTGCAATAACGACTTTCGCAAGAGGTCTACTATCGTTATACCAGTAAGTGGTTAAGATGTGAGGTAAATATAATTGAAGGCTGAAAATAAAATTATTTTAAGCCTTATCAAAAATTTATATATGGAATTTAAAAGACCATTTCATTTGGATGATTGTTGTAAGTAAGCAACTTTTAAAATTCCTCTACCAGTAGTACTTATCATAATTCAGTATTACTTATCATAATTGAAATAAAAAACCGAGCTATACAGCTCAGTTTTTTATTTCAATCAATTCGATGACTAGTTTTCTAAAGCAGGAGTTGCAGCAGCAATGGCAGCCGCTACAGCATCATCTTCAGATTGGCTTGTAGAAGAACTTGATTTCGGAGATGGTGTTGGCTTTTCCACTGCTGGCTTAGGCTCAGACTGTACCGTTGGTTTCGGTTCTGTTTTTGGCTCTGGCTTTGGAGCGGCTTCTTCAGTAGCTGGTGTATCACGATATTCACGAGTAATGGTCGCAGTTGTATTATTTGAAACTTGATGCTCCACTGCCACAGGTGGTGCAGGAGGAATCTCAGCTTCTGTCGGCTCAACTGGATCTAATTGAGTTGGTTGTTGCTCAGTCGTTTCAACCGGTTGTTCCTGCTCTTGTTTCGGTTCTTCTTTTTTTACACATGCTGTTAAAACCAATGCAGTCGCAATTGCACCAGCAATTAAAAGTTTCTTATTCATAATCACTCAAAACAAAACTTGATAAATTGATGTTGCTAGTATAACAGCAAATTCACATGATGAAATCACCCTAAGTTTGTCTAAATCTTTATTGGAAATGATGATAGAATAACCAATTGTTTATTGTTCTTTGAATTGATGCGGATTGACTTTGCTTTATTGGTACAAGGTAAAGTAAAATTGCGCAACATTGTAGGCCGAATTAGGCTTGATTGTACGAGAAACCCAATGACCCATTTTATTTTCGTGACTGGTGGTGTAGTTTCATCACTAGGTAAAGGTATTTCAGCTGCTTCAGTTGCTGCACTTTTAGAAGCCCGTGGTTTAAAAGTTACCATGGTCAAAATGGATCCATACATTAATGTCGATCCAGGGACAATGAGCCCATTCCAACATGGAGAGGTTTTTGTCACTGAGGATGGTGCTGAAACTGATTTAGACTTGGGTTATTACGAACGTTTCTTACGTCGTGCAAAAATGACTAAGTTAAATAACTTTACTTCAGGCCGTGTTTACCAAGATGTTTTAAACAAAGAACGTCGTGGTGACTATCTTGGCGGTACAGTTCAAGTTATTCCACATATTACGGATAATATTAAAGAGCGCGTACTTCGCGCTGGTGAAGGTTATGACGTTGCCATCGTTGAAATCGGTGGAACAGTAGGTGACATTGAATCTCTCCCATTCATGGAATCTGTACGTCAATTGATGGTTGAGCTTGGTCATAAACGTACCATGCTGATGCATCTTACTTTACTCCCATATATTAAATCAGCTGCTGAGCTTAAAACCAAGCCGACACAACACTCTGTTAAAGAGTTATTGTCGATTGGTATTCAGCCAGACATCTTAATCTGCCGTACTGAATACGATGTAGATGCAGACACTAAACGTAAAATCGCGTTATTTACCAACGTAGAAGCACGTGCGGTTGTTGTCTGTAAAGATGCACGTACGATTTATGAAATTCCACGTACGTTTTATGAACAGGATGTTGATGATCTGATCTGTGAACGGTTTGGCTATAACGATTTACCTGAAGCAGATTTGACGGATTGGGATAATGTTGTTGAGTCTTTATTGAATCCTCAATACACAGTACGTGTTGCAATGGTCGGTAAATACGTCGAACTTCCAGATGCATACAAATCTGTCAACGAAGCGCTTTTACACGCAGGTGTTAAAAATCGCGTTAAAGTTCAGATTGATTACGTCAATGCAGAAGAACTTGAAAGCCAAGATGTAAATGAAGTATTGAAAGATGCTGATGCAATCTTAGTTCCAGGTGGTTTCGGTGAACGTGGTACTGAAGGCAAAATGAAGGCAATTCAATTTGCACGTGAAAACAAAGTGCCATTCCTTGGTATTTGTTTAGGTATGCAGTTGGCAGTCATTGAATATGCACGCAATGTTGCGGGTATTCTTGACGCAACGTCTACTGAATTCAACCGTTCAACAAAATCGCCATTGATTGGTTTAATCACTGAATGGTTAGATGAACGCGGTGAAGTCCAACAGCGTACAGCTCAGTCAGATCTTGGTGGTACGATGCGTCTTGGCGCTCAAAAATCAGAATTGGTTGAAGGTACGAAGACTCGCGATGTATATGGCAATGCTGAAATTATCGAACGCCACCGTCATCGTTACGAAATGAATAACCGTTTTATTCCAACTCTTGAAGAGAAAGGTATGAAAATTTCAGGTTATTCACCAGTACAACGTCTAGTAGAAACTGTTGAAATCCCTGAACATCCTTGGTTTATTGCTGTACAATTCCATCCGGAATTTACAAGTTCACCACGCGATGGGCATCCATTATTTGCGAGTTTTATCGATGCTGCAAAACAGCAATACGCTAAAACTAAATAATAACTGTATCGACGTTTTGATCGTTTAGGAACACACTAGGAAGTTTAAATGTCGCAACTAAAACCACAAGAAATTGTACGTTTAGGCGATATACAAATGGCAAATCACTTGCCATTTGTATTATTCGGCGGAATGAACGTACTTGAGTCAAAAGATTTGGCTTTTGAAATTGCTGAAACATATATTGATATCTGTACACGTTTAGATATTCCTTATGTATTTAAAGCAAGTTTTGATAAAGCCAATCGCTCAAGCTTAACTTCTTTTCGAGGTCCTGGTCTTGAAAAGGGTCTTGAATGGTTAGCCGACATTAAAAAACAATTTAATGTTCCGATCATTACTGATGTACACGAACCGTATCAAGCAGCACCTGTGGCTGAGGTGGCTGATATTATTCAGCTACCTGCCTTCCTCAGTCGTCAGACTGATCTGGTTGAAGCAATGGCAAAAACAGATGCCATTATCAACATTAAAAAAGCCCAATTCCTTGCACCGCATGAAATGCGTCATATTATGAATAAGTGCTTAGAAGCAGGAAATGACAAACTGATTCTGTGTGAGCGTGGCTCGGCATTTGGTTACAACAACTTGGTTGTAGACATGCTAGGTTTCGACACCATGAAAGAGATGAATGTTCCTGTATTTTTTGATGTGACGCATTCGCTTCAAACACCAGGTGGTCGTGCTGACTCAGCGGGTGGTCGTCGTGCGCAGATTTCGACACTAGCACGTGCGGGTATGGCAACAGGTCTTGCAGGTTTGTTCCTTGAGGGACATCCTGATCCAGATAAAGCGAAATGTGATGGTCCTTGTGCGCTGCGTATGTCGCAACTAGAACCATTCTTAGCGCAACTGAAAGAATTAGATACCTTGGTGAAAGGTTTCAAAAAATTAGATACTCATTAATGCTAATTTTAGCATTTCGTTATTAATCAACTGAGGAATTGTTCATGAGCCAAATCGTTGACATTCGTGCACGTGAAATTTTGGACTCTCGTGGTAACCCAACCATCGAAGCAGACGTAATCTTAGAATCTGGCGTAGTTGGCCGTGCATGTGCACCATCTGGTGCTTCAACTGGTTCTCGTGAAGCTTTAGAACTTCGTGATGGCGATAAAGCTCGTTACTTAGGTAAAGGCGTTAAAACTGCGGTGAACAATGTAAATACATTGATCCGTGATGCATTGTTGGGTAAATCAGTTTTCGAACAAAAAGACATCGATAACACGATGATCGCTTTAGACGGTACTGAAAACAAAGAAAAATTAGGTGCAAATGCAACTTTGGCAGTGTCTTTAGCTGCTGCGCGTGCTGCTGCAACTGAAAAGAACATTCCGCTTTACCAATACATCGCAGACTTACGTGGTCAGTCAATCTTGACAATGCCTGTACCCATGATGAACATCATCAATGGTGGTTCACATGCAGACAACAACGTTGATATTCAAGAGTTTATGATTGAGCCTGTTGGCTTCACTTCATTCTCTGAAGCGCTTCGTGCTGGCGCAGAAATTTTCCATTCTTTAAAATCAGTTTTAAACAAAAAAGGTTTAAACACTGCTGTTGGTGATGAAGGTGGTTTTGCACCAAACCTTCGTTCTAACGAAGAAGCGATTACTGTAATTCTTGAAGCAATTGGTCAAACTGGCTACAAAGCAGGTTCTGACATCATGCTTGCGCTTGACTGTGCATCTTCAGAATTCTATAAAAATGGTCAATACATTCTTGCTGGTGAAGGCAACAAAGCATTCACAAGCAACCAATTCTCTGACTACCTTGCAGGTCTTGTAAATCAATACCCAATTATCTCAATTGAAGATGGTTTGGACGAGTCTGATTGGGAAGGTTGGTCTTACCTGACTTCTATTCTTGGCGACAAAATCCAATTGGTAGGTGATGACTTATTCGTTACAAATCCTAAGATTTTACAACGTGGTATTAATGAGAAAGTAGGTAACTCGATCCTCATTAAATACAACCAAATTGGTACGTTGACTGAAACTTTAGATGCGATCTATCTTGCTAAAGCAAATGGTTACTCTACTGTGATTTCACACCGTTCAGGCGAAACTGAAGATTCTACAATTGCAGATCTTGCAGTGGGTACAGCAGCGGGTCAAATCAAGACAGGTTCATTGTGTCGTTCTGACCGTGTAGCGAAATATAACCAATTACTTCGTATTGAAGAATTGACTAATGCTGCATATCGCGGTAAAGCTGAATTCAAAGGTTTGAATTAAGTTTAGCTGTCCATGTTAGAAGTCTTTAAAACAACTTCCAGTAAAGTGATTTTGGTGGCTGCGATACTGATTATCGCAGTCTTCCAATATCGCTTTTGGTTTGGTGAGGGAGGTTATTTCCCTCATCAGGCTTTAGTTCAAAATATTCAACAACAAATTGAAACTAATGAAGAACTAAAAGAAAGAAACCGCATTCTCGCGGCAGAAGTGTATGATTTAAAAAATGGCGTAGAAGCGATTGAAGAACATGCACGTTTAGACCTAGGTCTGATTAAGCCACACGAAACGTTTGTACAAATGAGTACGGTAAGTACAAATTACAAACCGATTTATATTGATCCAACTGCACAAGTAGACTTAAGAACCAATGAGCGAGCTCCAGCTGAACCTGAACAACCGTAAGTTATGGGCTATTATTCCTGCCGCAGGTTCAGGGAGTCGTTTTTCAAAGACACAATTAAAACAGTATCAAACCATTCAAGATAAGACAGTCATCGAGCATACGGTTCAACGCTTGAATGATTTGCCACTGACAGCATATGTGTTAGCGATTGCTGAAAATGATGATTTTGCACAAACTTTAAATTTCAAAAATTCCGACAAAGCATTGTTTTGTTTGGGTGGTCAAGAACGAGTAAATTCTGTTTTAAATGCACTCAATTTTTTAAGTGATTTGGCAGATCCAAAGGATTTAGTCTTTGTACATGATGCAGCACGTCCGTGTGTGAGTCGTGAAAATCTTTTTAATCTGGTTCAAACAGCAATGAATGAAAATTGTAGCGCCATTTTAGCCACTCCAGTACGAGATACATTAAAGCGAGTACCTCAGATTCAACCTTCAACTCACGAAAATACCGTTGATAAAACGGTAAGTCGTGAAGAGTTATGGCAAGCACAAACACCGCAAATTTCAACGATTGGCTTGTTGAAGTCAGCCATTGAAACCGCTTTAAAAGACCAAATCACGATTACAGATGAAGCAAGTGCTTTAGAATATATTGGTGAAAAAGTCAAAGTGGTGATGGGGCGCTCAGATAATATTAAGATTACATATCCTGAAGATTTAGAGTTAGCCCGACTGATTATTGCATCTCAAAATAGTTAATTTATAAACAATCAAGTAAAGGTATTTCATAAAGATCATGAAATGCCTTTTTTTATGGCAATTTTTAATTTGAAATAGACTTGAATATGATGACTATTCAGCATAGTTTGGTAGAAAGATAAGAAAAATCTTAACAAAGTTGAATCTTAATTTGTTGTGTAGATTTAACTTCAAATATTCTGAAGAAGAAAATTCTGTTAAAACGATAATAATCTAATGAGGTGCTGTATGCATGTAGTTGTCATGGGTGCAGGTGTGATCGGAACCACCACCGCGTATTATTTGTCTAGAGCGGGTCATGAAGTGACGGTGATTGATCGTCAACCGAATGTAGCTCTAGAAACCAGCTTTGCCAATGCAGGACAAATTTCCCCAGGTTATGCTTCGCCTTGGGCTGCACCGGGAGTACCACTTAAAGCCTTTAAATGGATGTTTCAGCATCATTCTCCCTTAGCGATTAAGCTCACTGGAGATATGTATCAATACCAGTGGATGATACGCATGTTGGCAGAGTGTAATATTAATCGCTACCAAATCAATAAAGAACGCATGGTTCGCTTGTCTGAGTACAGTCGTGATTGTCTAGATCAACTGCGTCAAGACACTCAAATTCATTTTGATGAAAGGCAGTTAGGGACCCTGCAATTATTTAGAAAGCAAGAACAACTTGATATTGCGGGTAAAGATACAGAAGTACTTAAGGAAGAGAACGTTCCATTTGAACTCTTAGATAAAGAGGGGGTCATTCGAGTTGAACCTGCGCTTGCACATGCAACTGTGGATTTCGTAGGTGGTCTGCGTTTACCGAATGATCAAACGGGCGATTGTCAAAAATTTACGACAGAATTGTCTGAAATCGCGAAAAAGCAGGGTGTACAGTTTTTATTTAATACGCATATCAAATCAATTTTAAAAAGCAATGATCAAATCCAAGCGATTATTCTCAAAGACGGAACAAAGATTAAAGGCGATGTGTATGTGATGGCACTGGGCAGTTATAGCCACGAAATGTTGAAGCTGATCGGTACAGAGGCACCTGTTTATCCACTGAAGGGATATTCCATTACAACAAAAATATTAGACGAATCTAAATCACCGATTTCCACGATTTTAGATGAATCTTATAAAATTGCACTGACGCGTTTTGATGATCGTATTCGGGTTGGAGGGATGGCTGAAATTAATGGCTTTGACCGTAGTTTAAATAGCACACGTGAAGATACGCTTTTAATGGTATTACAGCAGTTGTTTCCAAATGCAAGTGATATTTCTGATGCACATTTTTGGACGGGTTTAAGACCTGCAACACCAGATGGAACGCCAATCGTAGGTAAAACAACATTTAACAATTTATATACCAACACAGGGCATGGAACTTTGGGCTGGACAATGTCATGTGGTTCGGCACAATTGTTATCGGATATTATTTCTCAGCAAAAACCAGCAATTGAATATGATGATTTGAATATTTTTAGATATCAATCTTAATACTCTTCCAAATCAGCTGGAAATAGAGGGTATGAGGCTAATCATTTTCAAATGAATTTCTAATTTAGAAAATAACTGTGTTATTCACGACACTTATTATTATTTGAGTCACATTTTCAATATAATGGCGCTCAACGATTGAAAATAAATATTTGCTTGAATGGAACCATCCCAACAGTATAAATTTTTACGTCACGCTTTGCGTGATGGACGAAGTTTTAATTCAAAGTCATCTTTTTGGCATCGTGTGCATCTTGATCCATGGTTGTTAATGCTGTTGGTGTTGAATGCTATATTTGGATTAATTATTGTCTACAGTGCGACTTCAGAAGATAGCAGTATGTTGGTTCGCCAAGCTTCTAGTTTTGTGATTGGATTCATTGTGTTGATTATATTTGCACAAATCCCGCCAAAAGTTTATCAGGTTATTAGTCCATATCTTTATGCCTTATCTATTGTCTTATTAGCCTTGGTTTTGGTGATTGGTGAGGTGCGTTTGGGTGCTAAACGTTGGATTTCTGTGCCAGGCCTCGGCAGTATGCAACCCAGTGAAATTATGAAATTTGCCATGCCTTTAATGATGGCATGGTATTTTTCACGAAAAGCAATTCCTCCGAAATTAATTCATGTGATCATTGCACTGTGCTTGATGATGATTCCATTTGTGTTGGTTGTATTACAACCTGACCTTAATATTGGACTGATTATTCCCGGCATTTTTGTTATTTTCTTAAGTGGAATATCTTGGCGTATTATTTTGGGGGGATTTGGTGCACTTGCTGCTTTAGCACCAATCGCTTGGATGTTTGTATTACAGGAATATCAAAAGAAAAGAATTGTGACACTCTTCGATCCTGAAGCAGATTCTTTAGGCGCAGGATGGAATATTATTCAGTCTAAAATTGCCATTGGCTCTGGTGGCTTGGTGGGTAAAGGATTTACCGATGGTACTCAGTCCCATTTGGGTTATCTTCCTGAACATCATACCGATTTTATTATGTCGACGCTTGCTGAAGAGTTTGGTTTTCTGGGTGTATTGACTTTATTTGTTCTATTTGCAGCGATCATTATGCGTTGTTTATTCATTTCCTTGAATTCTTTTCATAGTTTTGGGCGACTATATGTGGGTGCAACAGCATTAACCTTCTTCTTTTTTGTGTTATTAAATGCTGGGATGGTAAGTGGTGTATTGCCTGTAACAGGCGATCCTTTACCTTTGATGAGTTATGGTGGTACTGCTGTCATTGCAACACTCGCGGGAATGGGGATCGTGATGTCGGTGCATACGCATCGTTAATGTGCAGAATTTAAAGTTAACCTGAGCAAAATCTCAGGTTTTTTTACAATTGAATGCTGGTCAATGTTTATTAAATGGCATATTAATTGCCTTATAACAATGAAAGATTATTGCAGGAGAGATGTTCTTCTCTGAACGCGCCGAAGGAGCAACGACCCCGGAATCTCTCAGGCAAAAGGACTGTAATCATCGTAAAACATCTGGAGAGAAGCCTTTTTTTAATCAAAAATATAAGGCTCACCGAAGGGGATGGATAGATTCAAATGGATTGAATCTGATTCGAAGCTCTCAGGTACAGTGACAGATGGGGCATATATTGGAATTCATTCCAAGGAGTGTATTTATGCCGCATGTGGTTATTATCGGTTCAGGGATTACAGGTGTTACATCTGCCTATGAGCTGTCTCAACTGGGTTACCAAGTCACTGTCATTGATCGTCATCTATTCCCAGCGATGGAAACCTCCTTCGCGAATGGTGGGCAACTGTCCGCCTGCAACGCAGAAGTTTGGAATCAGAAATCGACTGTTTTAAAAGGCATTAAGTGGATGGCGCAAAAAAATGCACCATTACTGTTAAATCCATCTTTTAGTGTGCATAAATATGCATGGTTGATGGAGTTCCTGGGCAATATTAAACATTATGAAACGAATACCCATGAAACAGTGCGTTTGGCACTCTTGGCGCGTAAACGCTTATTTGATATTGCTGAACAAGAACATATCGATTTTGATTTGGAGAAAAGAGGAATCTTACATTTCTATCACTCAGAACAAGATTATATCTTTGCAACCCGTGTCAATGATCTGTTATGTCATGGTGGCTTAGAGCGTCATGCCGTGAGCTTAGATGAAATTCGAAAAATTGAGCCAAGTCTTACTGGAAATTATTATGGCGGATTCTATTGTCCGGGAGATGCTACAGGTGATATTCATAAATTTACAACGGGTTTGGCAGATGTCACCCAAAAAAATGGGGTCAATTACTTGTTTGGTATGGAAGTCGTAAATGTTGAGCATACACCAAACAAGGTTTTCATTAAGTATCATCAAAGTACTGAAAATATGTTGCAAAACTCCGCTGTGGTTGAACATTTAGAAGTCGATGCTGTATTGGTTTGCGCTGGGATAGGCAGTTATCAACTGGCGAATCAGCTGGGTGATCGGGTCAATGTTTATCCCGTAAAAGGATATTCAATTACAGTACAGTTGGAGGATCAAAGGAGTATCGAAAATGCCCCTTGGGTCAGTCTGCTAGATGAAAGCGCCAAAATTGTAACGTCTAGATTAGGCGTTGACCGTTTGCGTATCGCAGGAACGGCAGAGTTCAATGGCTATAACCGTGATATTCGCTCAGACCGTATTCAACCATTAATTGATTGGACCAATAAGAACTTTAATATATCGACAGAACATTGTGTGCCATGGGCAGGACTTAGACCGATGATGCCGAATATGATGCCAGTCGTGCGTCGAGGCAAGCGAGAGCGAGTATTTTACAACACCGGGCATGGTCATTTGGGTTGGACTTTATCAGCCGCGACAGCCGCAATGATTAGTCAAGAAATTGCGATTGCTTATCCGGTATAGATGATCATTGCAATGTAAAGCAGTGAATAGATCAATAAAGAAGGCATCAGGACGATGCCTTTTATGCTTTATTTAGTGCGATGATGCGTTTGAATTAGAGAACTGTAAAAATCTCTTCTTCCTTCAGTCGTGATTTCGGCAATTTAGCGTTGAAGTCATTTTCGCTTCGATAGCCTAAGGCTAGTAATACAGATGGAATTAAGCCTTTTTCAGCCAAGCCTAATTCTTTAGAAATGATGTCTTCATCGAAGCCACCAATGGGTGTGGCATCAATACCTTCGATACCAGCAGCCAATAAGGTTTGACCTAAGGCAATAAAGGTTTGGTTTTCAGCCCAGCGTTGAATATCACCTTTTTCATTGCGATAAAAATCCACATAACCTGTTCTGGCATCTTGTTGAGCTTGTTTAGCAGTTTCATCTTTAAAGCGCCCACTTAGCTCATCTTGCTGAATTAAATTGTCCAAATGTTGTTCCGTAATATCAGCTTTGGTGCAGAACAAAATACTATGTGACGAATCTAAAATTTTAGGCGCATTATAAGCATATTTGCCGACGAGTGATTTCGCGATTCGCTTCTTGGCATCATCATTTTCGATAATAAAAAAATGCCAAGGCTGAATATTGATTGAAGATGGAGTAAGGCGAAGAATCTGAATGAGGCGATCAAATTGTTCTTGAGGAATTTTTTTTGAAGGATCGTATGCTTTTGTGGTGTAACGTGATTTAGAAATATGCAACAAATCCATGGTGATAATCTCAAGAAGAATGAGATTGATTTTACTGCAATATAAATGGCTTGCAATCAATAAGATTCAATATCGATATTCAATTTCTGTAGTCAGATGTTGTAATTAATTTTATGGGTAGATTGAGAAAGAATGAAGCCAAAAGATGGCCTCATTCTTACGACCTGATGGATTAGTACGCGTATTTTAAATCTGTGTATTGCTTCATCGCGGTTTGTACATTTTTGCTAATAAATTCTTGAATTTCTTCTGGAGTTAAAAGTTTACCTTGATTGGTAATCGCATTTTCCATCGGTGGTTTGCCTTCAGACGTTAAACGATAAACAAAATTAGTTTGAATTTTAAAATTAGATTCGGTTTTAATGATGCTGGTCACGTAACGATATTTATGCTCAAAATTATGATCAGTATGAGAAAAAATAAATTGATCAAAGAGTTGTAGTGCCTTGCCATCTTCTAGTGCTTTAAGCTCATCAACAATTGAACTCTCAAACTGTACGCCAAATTTTTCTGAAATCGGTTTTCCATCAATTAATAATGAAACTTTATTGTCATCGTGGTTTTCGATAGTAATGTTGTTAAATGCAGACATGTTTATTTCATAAAATTAAAAAATATAGTGGATCATATCAAAGATCACTATTGATATTATAATCGGGAGGTTGAAAAATAAGCAAATATTCGTTTTAAAGCTTGATTGTTAGGTTAGCTTATTTTACTACCTTCTAATAATTTAATCTCTGTTGCACTTTAGGTAAGAATCTAAGATTTATAAAAAGTAGTATGAGATCAAAAAACATACTACTTATCTGTTTAGTTTTCTATAAATTGTTGAATAATTTTTTGTTTGGTTTTAATAGTTTCAGCTAAATCATGCCCACTGATATTCAAACTTAAAATACTTTGATTTGCATGTAAGGGAATACAATCAACTGTCATACGTTGATTGTTTAAAATAGCTGTTTTTGAATAACGATGCAGATGATCATCGTGATGATCTTTATCGTAATCCTCATTTGTATTTAAAGTAGTCGCATTCAATGTTTCGAAAATTAAATTTGATTTTTCAAGACATTGTTTAAAGTTGAGTGCGTGGTAATTGGTTGTTATATAAGGTGTTATTGATTTCTTTCTATTTTTATAGATGTGAATTGTTTTGTCTGCAAGAACTTCATAGTTTAATTTTTCTTGTTTTAATACGGTGTGTATCATTTCGTCTAATGGAACGTCTTTAAATTTCAATCTAAGCGGTCTGTTATGATCAATATCCTCATCAAGATAATAATTATACGAGGAGACGTGATCGGTTAATTCTAAAAATCTGGAAATTTCTAATTCTTCAAAATCAAAGCTAACCTTTTTAGTTCCTACAACATCGGCTAGTACTGAGTCTTTGGTCTGTTCAGCAAAACTCAAAATGGAAGTGCACATCAGGCTTATGAGTAATATAATATTTTTCATTGGTTTTCCGGTCAAGCAAATAGAATGTTTTGGAGATTTATTCACTGGTTTAATTAATTTAAGTTTATATAATAAGTTGTATTTTCATATTTCAAAACAAAAATTAAGAGGTTGAATGATTCACTCTAGTAATTAAGTTCTTAGGGTATCTCAAAATGAATTCTTAAGATCTCTCAAAATTGGATAAATTTTTTCACGTATAATATTCCTCTAAAAAAGTTGGTTGTTTTTTTGCATTTATTTGAAAATTATAGAATTATCATTAATGTTTTTATTGTACTTTATATACGAGATAAAAAACTACTGATTAAATAAATGATTATAAATTTTCAGAATAAGACCATGTACTTAAATTCAAAGGTTGACTAATATTATCAATAACAAGGATTTTCGCTTCAAATTCTCGCCAATCCCCTAAAACGATTCTCTTCTTACCATTTACATCATGAATCTCAGGACGATGCGTGTGACCATGGATCAAAATATCCGCATCATGAAGCGCATTTTCAACTGCATGTTGGTTTACATCCATGATGTCATAACTTTTCATTTGATTCGCTTGCTGACTTTTTTGTCGAAAACCATTGGCTAATGACTTGCGGAAAGAGAGAGGGGTGCGTTTGAGTAAACCCAATATAAACGGGTTCCGAATCACTTTGCGAAATCTTTGATAAGCGATGTCGTCGGTACAGAGCATATCACCATGTTCAATTCGAACTTTTAAATTGGCGATTGTTAAATAATCGACATCTGGAATCGATTGACCACCAAAGCGATTCAAAAATTTTTGTCCCAATACAAAATCACGATTGCCCACTTGGACAAATATATGATTGCCAGACTGAGTAAATAACTGAAGTGAATTAACGATTTCATCTAGCCAATCTGAATTGTCGTCATCTCCAATCCATGCATTGAACCAATCACCAAGGATATAAAGCTGAGTGTTGCTGTTTTTATATTGTTCTAATAAATCTAAAAACCCCCGAACAAGTCGAGGGTGATCAGGTGACAAATGTAAATCTGAAATAAACAGATAGGTCACTTTTTTTCCTTTTTGAAATCCCTCCCAACCTCCCTTTACGAAAGGGAGGAGAACCTAATTTTAAAAGAGGTTATTCCCTCCTTTATTAAAGGACTTGCGTAGCAGTGCTACTCAGGGAGGATTTACAATTATTCAGAAATGATTTTAGCAGATTCAATGACAACGTTTTCTAAAGGAACGTCAGCGTGATAGCCACGGTTACCAGTACGAACACCTTTAATTTCGTTGACAACTTCCATACCTTCAGTCACTTTACCAAATACTGCATAGCCCCAACCTTGCGCTGTTTTACCAGAATGGTTAAGGAAACCGTTGTTACCAACGTTAATAAAGAATTGAGCAGAAGCAGAGTGAGGAGCTTGAGTACGCGCCATAGCGATTGTACCCAAATCATTGGTTAAACCGTTGTCGGCTTCGTTTTCGATAGAATCACGCGTTGCTTTTTCTTTGAAGTTTTCATCCATGCCACCGCCTTGGATCATGAAACCGTCAATAACACGGTGGAAGATAACGCCATCATAAAAACCATCACGAACGTATTCTAAAAAGTTAGCAACAGTTTTAGGTGCTTTTTCAGAGTTAAGTTCAAGAACAATACGTCCTTTATTGGTGTTTAATTCGACTTGAGGAAAACTCATTCTATAATCTCCTGATCATGGACAAAAAAGCCATGGGTTTGTGGTTGAGAGAAGCATAAGCAAACTGTAAACTACAAGGCAAGCAAAAACGTTACTTTCTTTGTTAATAAACAAAAATTAGCGTTTTAATTATCCTATTTTATCTTATAGAAGTGATTTATCAACTATGAAGCCAAATGATGTTGTTTCATCCCTGCCAAATAACCCGACAACACAAAATCAATCTGTCGATGCTGCGCAGCAAGAACAACAGCCGGGCTTAGACTTTGTACGTCAAGTTATTACAGATGATCTAGCTACAGGTCGTACACAACAAGTTGTGACGCGGTTTCCACCTGAACCTAATGGCTACTTACATATTGGTCATGTCAAAGCAATTTGCTTAAACTTTGGTATCGCAGATGAATACCAAGGCTTATGCAACCTGCGTTTTGATGACACCAATCCAGATGCAGAAGAGCAAGAATATGTCGATGGTATTGCCAATGATGTGAAATGGTTAGGCTTTAACTGGAATGGTGAAACACGCTATGCATCAAGCTATTTCGATCAGTTGTACACATGGGCTGTGCAACTGATTAAACAAGGGGATGCATATGTTGATTTACAATCTCCTGAAGAAATCAAATTGAACCGCGGTAACTTTGTAGAACCCGGTAAAAATTCACCACAGCGTGATGCAACAGTAGAAGAAAACTTAGCCCGCTTCGAGCAAATGCGTAATGGTGAGTTGGGTGAAGGGCAAGCAGTACTTCGCGCCAAAATTGATATGACGTCTCCAAACGTCCATATGCGTGATCCAATCATGTATCGTATTTTGCATTCTGAACATCATCAGACAGGCGATACTTGGAAAATCTATCCAATGTACGACTACGCACATCCATTGTCGGATGCGATTGAAGGTGTGACGCATTCACTCTGTACTTTAGAATTCGTTGACCATCGTCCATTTTATGATTGGGTGGTTGAGAAAGTTAAATCTCCATCAGTACCACGTCAGTACGAATCAAGCCGTTTAAATATTGATTATACCATTACCTCTAAGCGTAAATTACGTAAATTGGTTGAAGGTGGCTATGTGAATGGTTGGGACGACCCACGTATGCCAACAGTTGTCGGTATGCGCCGTCGTGGCTTTACGCCAGAAGGTTTACGTGATTTTTGTAAACGCGTCGGTGTAACAAAAGTGGATGGTAGTATTGTTGATGTGGCAATGCTTGAGTTCTGTATTCGTCAGTCTTTGGAAAATACAGCAGCTCGTGGTATGGCGGTGTTAAATCCACTTAAAGTAACTTTGACCAATCTGCCTGAAGATATGGATTTAACCCATTCACGTCATCCAAACGTGGACATGGGCGAACGTATTATTCCATTGACCCAAGAAATCTATATTGATCGTAAAGATTTTGAAGAAATTGCACCGAAAGGCTTTAAACGCTTAATTCCAGAAGGTGAAGTGCGTTTACGTCATGCTTATGTGATTAAGTGCGATGAGGTGATTAAAGATGCAAACGGTGAAGTAATAGAGCTTAAATGTTCAATCGATCCTGAAACTTTAGGTAAAAATCCTGAAGGTCGTAAGGTCAAAGGCGTAATTCATTGGGTTTCAGCGACTAAAGGTGTCGAAGCAGAAGTGCGTATATACGATCGTTTATTTAATGTCGCTGCGCCGGATGCTGACGATGATTTCTTACAACACTTGAACCCTGAATCTTTAAAAGTTGTTCAGGCGGTGATTGAGCCTGCATTAGCTCAAGCTCAACCTGAAGATCGTTTCCAGTTTGAACGTGAAGGGTACTTTGTTGCAGATCAGCATGATCATAAAGCAGAGAAACCGGTGTTTAACCGTATTCTAGATTTGAAAGATAGTTTTAAACCAGCGAAGTAAGTTTTAAACAGTTACATTGTCCAGAACCTCATCTTAGGATGGGGTTTTTTAAAATCTGATTTTTATACACTCCGATGCTTATAAGGTAAATATATGTAAATAAATTTTCTTGATTCATGTGAATATTCATTTTATTTTTTTAATTATGACACATCAATAATAACTAAGTCTTAGGGATTAAAGGATTTTATATTGCTTGTTAGACATATTTAAATGATATTGTAGATCATTTAAATTGTTTAAAAACAGTAATTTGAGTTGACAATAGCGTCATCAGGACGCATATTGAATTTGAACCGAAAGGTTTATTTTGAAACTATGTTTTCCTCGAAACCCTGCTTAAGCGGGGCTTTTTTTTGCAAATTTTTTAATTGTCTTTGTTTGAGTGCAACATAAACAGGTTTATTCAGTTTCTTTTGATCATTCAATTTTTTCTTAATATAAAACACCAGTGCAAAACAAGTTGTTGCTAGTGTGAGGAATAAGC
The DNA here is from genome assembly GCF_059515845.1 of Acinetobacter sp. CY79. Taxonomy (NCBI): domain Bacteria; kingdom Pseudomonadati; phylum Pseudomonadota; class Gammaproteobacteria; order Moraxellales; family Moraxellaceae; genus Acinetobacter; species Acinetobacter sp. CY79. Next base: position 133,868 of record NZ_JCAKMY010000004.1, on the reverse strand, counting down.
TATTTAAATAGCTGACCAAAGAACTGATATAACCAATAGTGGTTAAACGGTTCATCATCTTAATCACTTGGGGACTAGATTCTACGCCTGTAATTGCCCAGCTACACAAGTGCTCACAATTATTAATAATCAGATGATAGTTATTTTCATGCATTCGGGAACGCATACGTCTAACCACAAGGCGGCCTTTATATTTGGGTGAATCATAATGTCTGACTGTGATTTTGCGGTTGCGAGCGAATTGTTGAATTGAAGTGATTTCAATGGGATGTTTTTTAAATAAATGTGCAAATCCTGAGTAGTGGATCACTCGTCCTTTACCTGCATAGATACCATGATGGCTATAGCCAAAATGATTGACAATTAAGTGATTGCCGACTCTAAACTTAGTGACGTGTTTGGATTGCATATTTGATTCCAATAAAGAGGGATTGCATAGTTTTATTGAAAAGTGAGTGTTGATTATAACAAATATATAAGCAGGATGATTCAAGAGAAGTGATTTCAGATTGGATGAAGGCTTATTAATTTCTTAAGACTGCTAAAGACAAAAAGGTATATTTGTCAATCTAAAAATTAAAATATAAATTTGTCCGAGATCGCTTTTAAATAATCAGATCAGGGTTATTGATCAGCTAGGTCTAAAAAGGAATTTTGCATTTTACAGGTTTCAATCGCTTGTTCTTTTGACATGCCTTTAATCTGGGCAATAAATTCATCTTTTTGAGCTTTCATTGCATCTTTAGGTATTCCACTGTCAATTGCCATTTTTTCGATCTTTTCCCAAGAGCTCTCACATTCAGATGGCATTTGACTACATGCACTTAAAATAAGTCCTGAACTTAAAATTAAAACTAATAAATGTTCTTTCATAGTTATTCCTTAACGTTATAGTTATTTCCACATATGTATTTAAATATTTAATTTCTAAAGTAATTAATGAATGGTGACAATTTTCTCAATCATTTATAAAAAGAATAGCAATAAAAAAGCACTTATGAATAAGTGCTTTTTTAATTCAGTGACGACTTTGCAATTACTGAATAGGTGGTTTGGGTTGGATCAATGTCAATAAATCTTTACGATTATATCCTCTAGACATTAAAACTTTCTTGATCCCGAAAATCACATCTTCATCGGTCGCTTTTTGCAAAGCTGCAATGAGTTGATCATTCGTTTTACAAGAACAATCATTTTCAACACAAGCAATCTGATTTTTATGTTCATTTTGCTGTGGTGTGTTTAAAAACAACTTTTGCCAAAAACTCATATAGAGCCTTCACATACAACCTAACATAGAGTGAAATATAGCCAATCTAAAATATAAAACAAGTACCAAAATGTGCTGTGCGTCTCATTTCAACAGTTATTATTTCGATAACAAATATGAAGATAAACGAAATTATGACAATTTAATGACTTGATATTTTGTAGCTTATTGATTTTTCATTAGTAAATTTTATCGTATAAAAAAGCTACAAAATTATAGCTTTTTAAGTTAGGAAATAAATTGTTTAAATTTTAACTAATAAAACACCTGATTCCACATGATGGGTATAAGGGAATTGGTCAAACATCGCAAACTTTTCAATGCGGTGAGTTTGACTAAGTGTTTTGAGATTGTCATGTAGAGTATCTGGATTACATGAGATATAAATGATTTTCTCAAAACCTTGTAATAACTTTAAAGTATCCTCATCGATTCCTGCACGAGGTGGATCTACAAACACCGTTTCAAAGTCATAAGATTGGATATTAATGTCTGCTTCTTGTAAGCGTCTAAATTCGCGTTCAGCATTATAAGCTTGGGTAAACTCTTCAGCAGATAGACGTGCGACTTGAATATTGTCGATATTGTTTTGTTCAATATTCCATTGTGCAGCATACACAGAAGATTTTGCCAGTTCAGTTGCAAGTACGCGATTGAACTTCAAAGACAGAGGAAGGGTAAAGTTACCATTTCCACAGTAAAGTTCTAAAAGGTCTTTGTCCGATTTTTCTATGCTTGAACATGCCCATTCGAGCATCTTTTGACAGACCACAGCATTGGGCTGAGTAAAACTACTTTCGATTTGTTTGTATTTAAATGTACGATCAAAAACTTTGAGTTCTTCAACAACGAACTCGTCACTTAAAATCACTTTTTGACCGCGACTGCGACCAATCACTTTAATATTGAGTTTTTCAGCTAAGGTTTTAACCGCAATCTCCCAATCTTCTTTCAGTGTTGAGCGATAGATCATTGAAACCAGCATTTCGCCTTTTAAAGTGCTGAGAAAATGCACTTCAAATAATCGCTTGGACAGAATCTCTTGAGATTTCAGCTCTTCAAGCAAAATAGGCATTAAATCATTAATGCTTTTATCTGCGATTGGGAACTCATCTATACGAACAACGGTTTTGTGTTGTCCATCTTGGCTACGTTCAAACATTGCATAGAACATATCGTCTTCAGTATGCCAAATACGAAATTCTGCACGCATACGGAAGTTCATTTCAGGAGACGCAAATACCTCTAATTCAGGCGGATTATATTCGGCAAATTGTGAACGAATGCGATCAATTTTGGCATCAAGCTGTTGTTGGTAAGATGAATTCATAAAATAAAAAAACTAGCACAGAGCAGAGGCGATGGTATCAAAGATTAGCCATTTTTTCTGCATAAACTTAGCTTGAATTGAGTTTAGAATTATCTTTTGGTGAGATGTTCAACTAAATATTCAATGAACACACGCACTGCTGGGAGCAAGCCACGTCTTGATGGGTAAACTGCATGGAAAATACCATGCGGCGCTTTCCACTCTGGGAGAACTTTGACTAATTTCCCTGAGGCCACATAATCTTCTACGATATTGTCTGGTAATAATGAGATACCACAATTTTGAGATGCTAAATCTGCCAGCATCATCAGGTCTGAACCCATCAGAACAGGATTAATTTTCACTTTAATCGTTTGATTATTCTCGCCATTTAGAACCATCTGTTGATCAGTGAGTTCATCGACCATACTCAGGATGCGATGTTGAGTCAGATCTTCAGGTGTATTTAGCATACCAAATTCATTTAAATAGGCTTGGCTCGCGAATAAATGCTGTTCAATATTTTCAAACTTACGAACGATTAGGCTCGGATCATCATCCAAACTCGAACGTACACGAAGCGCAACATCAATCCCTTCATTGATAATGTCGACACGTCGATTACTCACGATCAATTGAACTTTAATCTCAGGATAAAGCTTTAAAAAATCGGGCAATACTTTCGCCATTTCACTTTGTGCAATGGTAACAGGTAGGCTAACTTTGATTAAACCACGCGGTTGTTCACTCAAGTGATCGACTAGATCATGTGCAGACTGCGCAGCATTCATCATGACTTTAGCATGTCTATAAATATTCATGCCAATATCGGTAACGGCAAAGTGTCTTGAGCTACGTTGAATCAATCGAACGCCTAGGCTTTCTTCTAGATTATAGACACGACGGCTGAGTTTTGACTTGGGAATATCTGTAGCACGTTCAGCTGCACTAAAGCCACCGTGTTCTACAACAAGCGCATAGCAATAAAAATCATCTAAGTCCGACAGCATTTCCCCATTCCATTGTTGCAACGATTTGGCTATTAAATGAAATATTGTCGCATGAGGTCAATATAAAGTTTGTTTTTAAATTCATATTTCTAGATTTGTTTACAGCTCTATCAGTTCTTGTATTAAATATTAGATCATTCAAATTAAAATCTATTTATTACTACTCTATGACAAGGGGAGTCGCTAAAATATCAAGCATTTTATTGATCATTTTAAAGTCCTGAATATGTCCTTTCAACTTGTCGAAGTTCAAACACCTCATGAAAATTTACTTTGCCCACACTGTCAGCGTGCTGTGTTGGATTGGGATCTAGAGCAATATATTCAGCCATGCGAACATACTTTATTTATTGCGATGGATTTAGGTTTTGAATATATCTCAGATGAGTTTGAGTCGACCATGCAAAAAACCGTCGATGAAATTCATGCCAATGATGAAATGATCAAGGTTATTGATGAAATCAAACAATCAACGTATTCTTCATTTTTGATTTATAAAGCTGATTTAGGTGTTGACGGTTATTATCGTTATACCGGTTTTAGTCAATGCGATTATCATTATTAAAACTTATTAAAAAAGCTTGATCGTTATTTCTATGGATCAAGCTTTTTTGTATTGTAATTTCAAAAGTGAAATTAATACTCAATTAACCAATCTGAATCTCAGTCTTGGGATGGCTTAAACGACTTTTCTTTGGTGTTGCAATCAAATAGGCAAGGGTCAAAGGTCCTAATCGTCCTGTAAACATGAGTATCATGATAATCATCAAGCTCATCGGCTGTAAGTCTGCTGTGATCCCACGCGACAACCCTACCGTACAGGCGGCTGACACTGCCTCAAACATGAGATCCAAAAAGCTTTTGTTCGGTTCTAAGATCAATAAACTAAAGAAACCTATAAAGATGAGCATTGAAGTAATCGAGACGACTGCGAAAGCTTTATAGGTGGTTGTGGCAGGGATGGAATGCTTGAAGACGCGTAATTCATCAGAACGTCTTAAGAAGGTTATTACACTTAAAACCATAATAATAAAAGTACCGACTTTAATACCACCTGCAGTACTCAGTGATCCCCCCCCAATAAACATGAGTAACATCGTGACTAAGGTTGCAGGATCACTCATATTGTTCATTTCAATACTATTAAATCCTGAAGATCGTGGCACAGTGGCATGAAACCATGCATTTAAAGCTTGATCACCAAGGGACATGGGTGCAAGTGTTAGCGGATTACTGGCTTCAATACTCCATAACACGATAAAAGCAAATACGTTAATGCCTGCGATTGTTGATAGAATAAGTTTGCTGTTTGTGGAAAGCTTTTTCCAAGATTGAGAGCGCTTAATATCCATGAGAACCAAGAAACCGATCCCACCAATAATATAAAGTAGACTAATGGTGAGCGTCACCATATATTGCCCTGAAAAGCTCATTAAACTATTGGGAAAGAGTGAGAATCCACCATTATTAAAAGCTGAAACACTATAAAAAGCAGCATAGAACAGCGCTTGCTTAAACTCGTAAGTCGGCATCCACGCAATGGTTAAAATGATTGTTCCTATACCTTCGAAAAATAAGGAATAGAGCAGTACGCCTTTCATGGTAAATGTGGCATTGGCTAGGCTGGTTTGCCCGATGGTTTCTTGTGCCATCACTTGTTGTTTTAAACCGATTTTTGTAGACAGGCTTAGTGCGGCGAGAATCGCAAAGGTCATAAATCCTAAGCCACCACACTGAATTAACAGCATGATAATAAACTGTCCGAGTGTGGTATAGGCTTCACCGATATTGACCACAGACAATCCCGTAATGGTGACGGCAGATGTGGCTGTGAAGATTGCATCTAACCAACTGATGTCGCCATGATGTGAAAATGGCAATTTAAGTAAAAGAGATCCGATAATAATGAAGCTCAGAAAGCCCAGTGCCAATAAGCTTGGCGGGCTGAGATTGATACTATTGCTTTGTTTATTGACCAATCTCGCATAGAACTTCATCATTTTTGTTTAAATCTCGATGAAAGTTTACGCAATCGATCGACAGGGCCTTCGATAATTAAAATATCATCCGCTTGTAGTAACAGACCGGGGGCAACATCATAAATAATATGCGTACCGCGTTGTAGTAATAAGGGGTTAACACCATCGGTTTGATCGACAATTTCTTTAAATTCTATGCCTTTTAAATGTTCTTCAACTTCAATTTTAACAATAAAATGGTCATCGTTGAGTGCCATATATCGCCGCACCATAGGATAGCTTAAGGACTGTGCAATACGAATGCCCATATCTTCTTCTGGGTGGATAATTTGTTCAATCCCAAGATGCGACAGAATCATGTGATGTGACTTAGACTTAGCTTTGGCTAGAATTTTTTCTACGCCTAAATTTTTTAAATGTAGGACACATAAAATGCTGGCTTCAATATCATCACCGATAGCCACTACAACAGCATCACAATTTTGAACATTCAGTTCTTGCAAAACATGCTCATCCGTCGCATCCGCAATCACTGCGTGGCTGATTTGTTCCGAGATATTTTCAACGAATTTTTTCTCAGTATCGATGCCGATCACATCATGTTTTAATTGAGTTAGCTCTAGGGCTACAGTTGCTCCGAAGCTACCTAAACCAATAACTGCAAACAGGGCCATAACTAAAATATTCCTGAGCTAAATTCGAGGTGAGTTTATATTTTGTCGTGATTTTATATTTTTGGCTGATAATTTGATAGATTGAGCACTGACTTTTATAAATTAAAAATCAATATAGAGAAGATCATCATGTCACAACACATTTATAGCGTATTACAATCCCTTATTCCTGAACTAAAACAACCTTTAGAGAGCCAACAGGATGACTTTGATTATTTCCGAGATTGGCTCAATCAAGATGCTGAATATTTACATTATATTGAGCTTAAAGAGTATTTTGATAATGGTATTGATGAAAATTACTATTTTAAAAAATTTAATGTCAATACACAGCAATTGAACAAGGACATTGATCAGCAACTTTCGAATTTATTTGAACAAAGTGAAGAGGGCTTTGGTGGAGATTCATTTGATCAAGAAATGGATCTCATGGAGCAAACAGAAACCATCCTTTTTGATAATATTAAAAAAGTTGCAGATGAGCATCAATTGTCTTTATTAGTTGTATATCGTGAGAATCCCTACTGGCTACTCTTACCTAGCCAAAATCAGCAACAACTTGAGATGATCGTCCAAGAATTCAATCAAGCTTTTAATGATGATGGAGATCTCAATATGGCGATTTATGAGTAATTTCGCCATAAAAAAAGAGCTTCGAAGACGAAGCTCTTTTTAAAATAATCGTGATGATTTATTTTAGGAAACGCTGATAACCCAAATTATTGGTAATTTCATCATATGGATAAGTAATATTTTCCAAAGTCTGAATCAGACCATCTGGATTTTGCTGAGCATCCGTCGCTTCTAAACCGACAAGTACACGACCTTCGGCAGCACCATGGTTACGGTAATGGAAGAGGGTAATATTATGTGTTGGGCCAAGGCGTTCTAAGAAAGTCAGTAAAGCTCCTGGACGTTCAGGGAACTCCACACGGAACAAGCGCTCATTTTCAATATCCGCATGACCACCAATCAAATAACGAATATGGAGTTTTGCGACTTCATCATCAGATAAATCATCGACATCATAATGGAATTTTAACGTATCAAAAATTTCATGACGTTCTTTTTCGCCACCTTTTAAGCTGATGCCAACAAAGACTTGCGCTGCTGAAGAATGACTTGCACGGTAATTAAACTCAGTAATGTTGCGACCTTGTAAGGCACGGCAGAAGTTTAGGAAAGAGCCTTTTTCTTCAGGAATCGTTACCGCAAAAATTGCTTCCTTACGTTCACCAAGTTCTGTCCGTTCAGCAATATAGCGAAGACGGTCAAAATTCATATTGGCGCCGCAGACAATTGACACAAGATTTTTATTTTCCAAGCCATGTTCAGCGACGTATTTTTTAATTCCAGCAAGTGCCATCGCACCAGAGGGTTCTACGATGCTACGGCATTCGTCATACGTGTCTTTAATCGCAGCACAGATTTCATCGGTATTCACTAAGACCACATCACGTTCAACGATCGGGCCTGAATTGTCAGATTTCATTAATTGAATCACTTCAAATGGTTTTTCACCAATTTGAGCAACTGCAGTACCATCTGCAAATAAGCCTACAGAAGGGAGGACAACACGTTCACCTGCTTCAAAAGCTGCTTTTAAACATGCAGATTCGTCATATTCAACAGGAATCACTTTGACATGTGGTGCTACATCACCAAGGTAGGCAGCAACACCACCAATCAAACCACCACCACCTACAGCCACGAAGACATAATCCACATCACGCCATTGACGTAAAATTTCATTGCCAATAGTACCTTGACCCGCCATGACCAATTCATCGTCATAAGGAGGAATAAAAGTCATGCCTTCATCTTTGGCACGTTGAATCGCGTATTTATTGGCAACATCAAAAGAGTCGCCGTGTAGTACAACTTCACCACCTAAACGCTTTACGGCCTGAATTTTAATGTCAGGCGTGGTTTTAGGCATCACAATAATCGCGCGAATTCCCAGTTTTTGACCAGACAATGCCACGCCTTGAGCATGGTTACCTGCTGAAGCTGTAATTACACCACGTTCTAGTTGAGATTTTGGCAGTTGGCTAATACGGTTATAGGCGCCGCGTAGCTTAAAAGAAAAGACAGGTTGTAGATCCTCGCGTTTAAAGCGAATGTTATTATTAAGCTTTTCACTAATTCGTGGTGCTGCTTCGAGTGGAGTTTCGATTGCAACATCGTAGACTGTTGCTTGTAATATTTGTCGAACCAAACGAGACAGCATGTTAATTTTCCATCTAACAGTTTAAAATAGGGCTTTATTGTAACAAACCCCTGTGCATTTGGGCTGTAAAATCAGCATCAAATGTCAAAAAATAGTTGAGCCAAGTTATGAGTCTGTATGCAACCCAAGATGAAAAGAAACAAGCTGCTGCTAAAGCTGCTTTAAAACACTTGCCTAAAGGCGGTATTTTGGGTGTTGGTACAGGAAGTACTGTAAACTTCCTAATCGAATTGTTACCAGAACTTCAGCTTGAAGCAGCTGTTGCAAGTTCAGAAGCAACTGCACAACGCCTGAAAAAATTAGGCATTGAAGTGGTTGATATGAACCATGTCGGTGGTTTAGACGCTTATGTTGATGGGGCGGATGAAATTGATCGTCATATGCACATGATTAAAGGCGGCGGTGCTGCTTTAACTCGTGAAAAGATCGTGGCATCGATTGCGAAGAAATTCATTTGTATCGTCGATGATTCTAAGTGGGTCGATCAATTGGGTCGTGGCTTTGCACTTCCAGTTGAAGTGATTCCAATGGCACGTTCTGCTGTAGCACGTAAAATTGTGTCTATGGGTGGTGATCCTGTGTATCGTGAAGGCGTGGTGACAGACAACGGTAACGTCATCTTAGATGTTCATAACTTGAATATATTAAATGCTTTACAGCTTGAAAAAGATATCAATGACATTCCAGGTGTGGTGTGTAACGGTATTTTTGCAATCAATAAAGCGGATGTAGCTGTGGTGGCAACTGACAATGGCATTGAAGAGCGTACTGCAATCTAATTCATATAAATAGTCATTTGACACTTTAAAACCTCCTTTTTGTAAAGGAGGTTTTTCAACCATAAGAATAGATTGAAAAAATAGGATTTTGAAAAATAATACGATGACTTTAGCAGACCTTCCTGAAATCCAAATCGTTCGTAATGTTCGATCTACCCGTTTAAGACTGCGAGTCGAACCGCATCAGATTCGCTTAACTGCTCCTGTATTTTGTACCAAATCCCAAATTCAGAAGTTTATAGATCAGTCTGAAAGTTGGTTGCTTGAAACATGGAATAAACAACAAAGTCGGGTAATTCAGAAGAGTGAGCCGAGAGTACTTCCGACTGAGTTAAAACTATTTAATCAAAATGTACCTTTACAGATTTCTTATACGACGCAAAAACAAAATTTTATCTTAGACATAGATGCATTACATTTGTCAGTTTCAGATCGACAACCTGAAGTTTATTTAAAAGCTTTTGTCATACAGTATGCCAAAGATTATTTGCCCAATTATTTAAGTCAGATTGCTCAGGAGTGTCATTTACCTTATGGAAAATGTTCGATTCGGCAGCCGAAGACACGTTGGGGGAGTTGTACCTCTAAGCATGACATTATGTTGAATAGTGGTTTAGTGCTTTTCCCTAAAGAAATCACGCGATACGTTGCTGTACATGAGTTGGCACATACGAAGCATTTTGACCATAGTCAGCGCTTTTGGAGTGAAGTTGAAAAGCATGATGTGAATTATCAACAGCATCGAAAAATATTAAAAACAAGTTCGATGCCGTGGTGGTGGACGAAAAAATAAACATAAATATTGTGAGAAGAAAAATTGAATAATAAAAATAAGGAATATGTTGAAGATGAAAACAGCGGACTTAAATTGTCAGATCTTATAAAATTTTTTGGTTTTATTGTTTTTTTCCAAACAATGATTTTGTCTGGCTGTATTTTATCAAATATTAATCATTATAAGATGGTTGATAAAGGAACATATGAAGTTGTTACTTTTAAGCAATCAAAAGATACATCTTTGGTAAAGCATATTAATACTGTAAGAGGTGATGTATATGCACACTTTTATGTTCATGGTCATCAATATAAAAGCTATACCTGTGAAGGTATATTGAAAAAAAGGGATCAAATTGAAATTTGTAAATTAATACGTGATGAGAATAATAAAATTTTAGAGATTGAAACTGATCAGAGAATCAATCAGCAAAATAATAATGTAACTTATGAAATCAGAGAAATTATCTATCAAGATGCAACTAACAAAACTAAAAAGCTAGTAATAAAGAAAATTAATTATTCTGAACAACAGTTATTATACCAATATAAAAATAAAGTCATTCTTTATGTAATACTTGATTCAATTTTATTGTTACTTGCATGTCTTGTTTTTTATAAGTGTCGATATAGCGATAATTATAAAAAGAACAGTAAATTTACAGCAAAACTTTTTGATATTTGCCGTGTTCTGATCTTTATTTTTATTGCTTTTCAATTTGCACTGATTTGGCAGCTTTTGCTGAGTCTGTAATAATGATCACGACATTTAGGTTTAAATATCTTAATTGATAGTTCAGTTAACAGTTCAGAAAGCACTAACTTCCTGTCATACTACGCGATGTAAATGGATACTTTTGATTAGAGGTTAAGATCGTGATTTCAGTTGGTATTGTAGGTGGTACAGGTTATACAGGCGTCGAATTATTACGTCTTTTGCTCAGACACCCAAACGTACGTGTAGATGTATTAACATCTCGAACTGAAGATGGTCGCCGTGTTGACGATATGTTCCCAAGCTTACGAGGGCATACCGATCTTTGCTATTCAGATTTAAATATCGACGCCCTTAAAAAATGCGATGTTGTGTTTTTTGCAACGCCTCATGGTGTAGCGATGAAGCATGCGGAAGAATTGGTCGCTGCCAATACCAAAGTGATCGACTTAGCTGCGGATTTCCGTTTGCAAGATCTTGAGCAATTTGAAAAATGGTATGGCATGCAGCATGCTTGTCCAGAACTATTAAAAGATTCAGTGTATGGTTTATCTGAACTGAACCGTGAAAAAATTAAAAATGCACAAGTGATTGGTAATCCAGGTTGTTACCCAACTACGGTTCAGTTGGGTCTTGCACCTTTATTTAAGCAATCTGAAACCTTAGTTAAACCTGAAAGTATTATTATTGATGCGAAATCTGGAGTGTCTGGTGCAGGTCGTAAAGCCAGTTTAGGCATGATTTATTCTGAAAATGCAGATAATTTTAAAGCCTACGGCGTAGCAGGTCATCGTCATCAACCTGAAATTGTAGAAGCATTGGAAAATATTTCAGGTCTAAAAGATGTGTTTGATCACATTGTATTTGTTCCACATTTGGTTCCCATGATTCGTGGTATGCTCAGTACGATTTATGTGGATTTAACCGATGCAGGTGATCAAGCAGACTTACAAAGTTTATATGAAGATTTCTATGCCAATGAAACCTTTGTCGATGTGATGCCAGCGAACAGCTCGCCTGAAACACGTTCAGTGCGCGGAGCCAATCAGTTACGTATTGCATTGTATAAACCACAACCGAAGAAATTAGTGGTACTTTCAGTTCAAGACAACTTGGTGAAAGGTGCAGCAGGTCAAGCGGTTCAAAACATGAACTTGATGTTTGGTTTTGCAGAAGATGCTGGATTGCAAGGTATCGGATTATTACCATAAAAAACGCTTTTCAACTTCACACACATTTAACTTTAGCGTTAAATGTGTGTTTTGATACTAAGAATATTTAGAGATAACGATGTCGAACGCAGAAATTCATAACTTACCACAACCGAATAAGAAGGCTAAAAAGTCATTCTTAAAAGGAAATACGCCACTTTTGGTCGGTGGAGTTGTTCTTTGCGCAGGTAGCGTATTGTTAGGTTATACGGTCGGTCATCGCCAAGGTTTAACTGTTGTTGGTTATGATGCTGATGCTGAACAATTGGTTGAAGTGGTTGCTAAACAAAAGCATGAATTGTCAGAACTCAATAAAAACTTGAATTTGGCAGTGCAAGAGCGTGACGTAGCAGTTGCGAATTCGAATGATTTGTTTGCTTCATTTAACCAAGCCAAGGCAGATAAGGTTCAAGTTGAAGGAATGAGTGCGATTTATCGTGAAGTTCTTCGTCAACGAGGTGGGTTAAGTTTAACTGTACAAAACCTTGCGATTTTACCCTTACCTGAAAATATTTATGAGTATCAAATTGATTTAGTACAGGTGAGTCCAAACAAACGTCGTGCTGCAGGTGAGATTGAGTTACGTTTAATCCAAGGTACCGAAGTATTGGTTGTTCCGATTTCTGAAAATCGTTATAACTTTGAAGACTTTCAGCGTTTAACAGGTCGTTGGACCATGCCTAAAGGCTTCAGTCCTCAGTTCATTGAAATTCGTGTGAAAGGTGCTACGCCTGTGACTAAGCGATTTAGTTGGGGGCGTGGTAAAGCAATCGAAAACAGTCCTACGGTGGCAGCGGATGTACCGCAAGCTGCTGCTAACTCTCAATAATTGTAGATTTATAGAATTATGCGTAGAAATAAGCGTCATATGAGCTTAAATGAAATCAAATCATCATTTCATCAAACGGGTTATGTAGATTGGCACTTTAATCCACGCTTAGGTGATACACAAAACAACGATGTAGATCCAGATCATTCAGAGGGTGATTTGGCAGTTGAAACTGCACCGCCTCAATTTAAGCGTCCACCTTTATATCATGTAGTTTTACTTAATGATGATTACACACCAATGGATTTTGTAATTGAAATTTTACAACAATACTTTGGATTGAATCTTGACCAAGCGACCGAAGTAATGCTAACAGTACATTATGAAGGAAAAGGTATTGCTGGTGTCTATCCAAGAGACATCGCCGAAACCAAAGCCAATCAAGTTAATAATTATGCTCGCTCACAAGGTCATCCATTACTTTGTCAAATCGAGCCACAAGAATAAGGGGATCTCATGCTCAGTCGTCAATTAGAAGTTTCTTTACGTTTGGCTGTAAGCATGGCTCGTCAAAAGAGACATGAGTTTCTTACGGTCGAACATTTATTATTAGCATTATTAGACAATGACTCTGCCGTAAATGCATTGAAAGCATGTGGCGCAGAAATTGTAAGTCTACGTAAAGAATTAGAAGAATATGTAGAGCAACATACCCCAAAACTTGGTGAAAATAGCGAACAAGCACCGCATCCTACAGAAAGCTTTGACCGTATATTACAGCGTGCGATTTTCCATGTTCAATCGAGTGGTGGAGATCGTACTGTTGAAGGTGCCGATGTTTTAGTTGCAATGTATTCTGAGCGCGATTCATTCGCTGTGTATTTGCTTAAACGTCACCAAATTAACCGTTTAACATTAACTCAATATCTTTCTCACGGTGGTCGTAAGGAAGAAATTCATGTTGAGGAAGAAGTTGAAGATCTGGATGGTGAGTCGGGTGCTTCTGCAAATGCAGGACCTCTAGAACTCTATACGGTTAATCTGAATGTGGAAGCACAAAAGGGGAAAACTGATCCTTTAATTGGTCGTGAAAAAGAAATTGAGCGTGCGGCTCAAATCCTATGTCGTCGCCGTAAGAATAATCCGCTTCTCGTCGGTGATCCAGGTGTAGGTAAAACGTCGATTGCTGAAGGTTTGGCTTGGTTAATCGTCAATGGTAAAGCACCGAAACCTTTAGAAAATGCTGAAATTTTCAGTTTAGATATTGGTTCATTGGTTGCAGGTACAAAATACCGCGGTGACTTCGAAAAGCGTTTAAAACAACTTTTAAATGCTTTGAAAAAGAAACCAGATGCAGTGTTATTTATTGATGAGATTCATATGATTATTGGCGCTGGCTCTAGTATGGGCAGCACAATGGATGCATCGAACCTGATTAAACCAGCATTGGCGAATGGTACTTTACGTTGCATCGGTTCAACGACCTTCCAAGAATATCGTCAAGTGTTTGAAAAAGATCATGCTTTATCCCGTCGATTCCAAAAAATTGATGTGAATGAGCCATCAATTTCTGAAACAATTGATATTCTGCGTGGTTTGAAATCAAAATTCGAAGAATTTCATCATGTTGAGTATGAAGATAAGGCTTTAGTGTCTGCTGTGGAGCTATCTGCAAAATTTATTAATGATCGTTTCTTGCCAGATAAGGCGATTGATGTGATTGATGAAGCTGGGGCGCAACGTCGCTTGAAAGCTGAACAGGATGGCACTGTCATCACAGTTGAAAATATTGAAGATATCGTGTCTAAAATTGCACGTATCCCACCTAAAACTGTGTCTAAAGATGATAAATCAGTGCTTGAAAACATTGAACGTGATTTGAAACGTGTTGTATTTGGTCAAGATGAAGCAATTACAGCCCTTGCATCTGCAATCAAGTTATCTCGTGCAGGTCTAAAAGCACCAGACAAACCAGTCGGTAATTTTGTATTTGCAGGTCCGACAGGTGTAGGTAAAACCGAAGTCACCAAACAACTGGCTAAACTCCTTGGTGTGGAGTTGGTTCGTTTTGATATGTCTGAATATATGGAACGCCATGCGGTGTCACGTTTAATTGGTGCACCTCCTGGTTATGTCGGATATGACCAAGGTGGGTTGCTCACTGATGCGATTCATAAAAATCCGCATTGTGTTCTTTTGCTGGATGAAATTGAGAAAGCACATCCAGATGTGTTCAATTTGTTGCTCCAAGTGATGGATCATGGTTCATTGACGGATAACAATGGCCGTAAGTCAGATTTCCGTAATGTGATTATTGTGTTGACGACCAATATTGGTGCTGAAAGCATTTCACGTACCAGTATTGGATTCACAGAACAAGATAATAGTAACGACAACCAAGAAGCGATGAAAAAGGCATTCTCTCCAGAATTCCGTAACCGTCTAGATGGTGTAATTCAATTTAAAGCTTTACCAACCACGGTTATTGAATCTGTTGTGGACAAGTTCTTAACTGAACTTCAAGCACAGTTGGATGATAAACAAGTTGTACTTGAGGTTGATCAGTCTGCTCGTGATTGGATGGCAGAGCAAGGCTATGATCGTCTGATGGGTGCACGCCCTATGCAGCGTCTCATTCAAGAGCATTTGAAAAAGCCATTGGCTGAAATGATTCTGTTCGGTGAGCTGGCTGAAAATGGTGGTAATGTTGCAGTTACAGCGAAGAAAGAGAATGGTAAGTCTGTTGGCTTGAATCTTGAAGTATTTGAAGATCAAGCTGCTGAACCCGCTTAAGTCTGATTAAATTTAATAGCCCGTGCTTGCACGGGCTATTTTAGTTTTAGCTTAATGAAATTTTGATGAGAGCAACATTTATAAGTTTTGTTTTAATCTAATTTTTCCTCAATCATTTGACCCAATTATTTGATCTAATTTTGAGATAAATCACTATGGAATTTCAGTTCACAAAATTCATCACGACTTGTGCATTGTTTTTTATAACCGCATTGATGGAAATTTTAGGGTGTTATTTTCCGTATTTGATTTTAAATCAAGGAAAAAGTCACTGGTACTGGGTTCCAACAGTGTTGGCTTTGACAGTATTTGTGTGGTTACTGACTTTGCATCCTGCGGCATCTGGTCGTATTTACGCGGCTTATGGTGGAATTTATATCTTTAGTGCATTGATGTGGTTGAGGTTCGTAGATCAAGTTGATTTGACGTGCTGGGATATTTGGGGTGGTGCGGTGGTTTTAGTAGGGGTGGCACTGATTATATTACAACCACAAGGTTTGATTCGATAATTACGTCTTGTGGTTGCGCGGTGTAAGGAAAGGACTGAAACAGGAATTATTGGAACTTACATTCAGTGTTTTTGATATTAATATCATAAACTTGACTGCTTGATGCAAGTTTTAGATTTAAATCATACGGATTAACACGCTGAAAAGTGTGTTCAAAAAGTAAATCGCAATTTTTCAGTGAATTTTTTTTGATTAAATCCTTCACAGCTTTTATTCCAACGTCTTTTTCAAACTGTTCAAAGTCTGAAGTGGTGATCACGCCTTCAATTTGAATATGCTCAGCATTGGAAGTCATTTTTTCCATAATCATGTTTTGGTCAACTTGATAAGGTAGGGTACGTGAATCCTCTTCACTCATCGCCAGCAAAATTTCATTGAGTGCAGTTTTGTTTTTGATCTTAAATTGCGGATCTAAAATATTCTTTTCAATCAAATATTGGTCAAATTCAGTGCCTGCGGTGTCTGCTGCGTTAGTTGTACTTACAATGGAAAAGCAGCCAATGGATAAAACCAAAGATAGTAAACGCATAATCCCTCAATCCCTGATTTAATTTATAGATTAATTATAGTCATAAATAACTTCAAACGAGAATAAAAACCTGATATTGATTTAGTATTTGCAACACGTATTTAATTTATTGAAAAATATAAAAATTATAGATGGATGAACCTAAGAAAATCATTTCTAGATTAATTATGTAAGTTTTTAGGCAGATTTATTACGATAAATATACTTTGTTAAAAACCATTTAAGACCAATATTTAGCAGTGGAATTGAGTCATTGTATATCCCTTAATTTTTTAATGGGACAAGAAAAATATAACAGATAATTTTTTAAGATTACGGTTCATAAAAATGACAATTCAATTTCCATGTTTTGCATATAGTTTTGCACATAGCTTTGCACATAATATTTTACAAGGATGCATATATGGGTCAGGTTTATTCCAAGCAAGAAAAATCAAGTCGAATAAAAGGTATCGTCGGCGCCGCCTCGGGTAATTTGGTCGAATGGTTTGATTTTTATATCTACGCGGTATTTGCAGTTTATTTTACTAAAGCGCTAACTGCACCAGATATGGATTCATCGACTCAAGCAATTTACGTTTGGGGTGTGTTTGCAGCTAGTTTTTTTATGCGTCCAATTGGCAGTTGGTTGTTCGGTCACATTGCTGATAAGCATGGACGAAAGAAATCCATGGTGATTTCGATTTGCTTAATGGCAATCAGTTCTTTTTTGTTTGCAGCACTCCCAACTTATGAGCAAGTAGGTATGGCGGCGCCATTTCTTTTGCTTTTAGTACGTTTACTGCAGGGCTTATCGGTCGGTGGTGAGTACGGCGCAGTAGCTACCTACATGAGTGAGCTAGGGCTCAAAGGACAGCGTGGTTTTTTCTCATCTTTTCAATATGTCACTTTAACAGGTGGTCAACTTCTAGCCAGTCTATTGGGTGTTTTGTTCTTGGCATTTATGTCGGAACAGCAGTTACTTGATGGTGGATGGCGTATTCCGTTTGTGATTGGCGGTGTGGCAGCCATTATCTCTTTGTTAGCGCGTAGTCGTTTAGAAGAAACATTATCCAATGAAGATAGTGATAAAGAAGAATCAGGAACCTTAAGAGAGTTATTTAAAAATCATTGGAAAACATTTTTGCTTGTTGTGGGGTATACCTCAGCAGGTTCATTAAGTTTCTATGTGATTACCGTTTACTCTAAAACGTACTTGACCAATATTGGAATGGATTCCAAAACAGTCGGTCTGATTATGACTGGCTGTATTTTTGTGTTGATGGTTGCTCAACCGTTCTTTGGTGCTTTGTCTGATCGCATTGGTCGACGTCTATGTATGCTTTTATTTAGTTCATTGATGGCGATTTCTATCTATCCTGTGATGGTAATTGGTATGCGTTACTTTAGTGATACCCCAATAATGGTTGCCGCACTATTAATCTTCTTGATGTTACTGCTTAGTTTGTACACTTCGATTGGAGGAATTGTAAAAGCTGAAATGTTCCCAACGCATGTACGTGCACTGGGAGTTGGTTTTTCTTATGCAGTGGGTAATGCCATCTTTGGTGGCTCAGCGCCATCGGTGGCTTTGCAGTTCAAATCGGCAGGCATTGAAAATACGTTCTTTATTTATGTGATTGTGATGCTGATTATTTGTTTCTTTTGTAGTTTGAAACTGCCTAAAGAACCAGAATATTTGAAAGATGATCACTGATTCATAAAACTCATGACATAAAAAAGCCCACATTAATGTGGGCATTTTTATTTCTCATATTTCTAGAAATGGAATTATTTCAAATTTTCATTAATCAAGAATTCAACCAATGCTTTTTGTGCATGTAAGCGATTTTCAGCTTCATCCCACACCACTGCATTTTTGTGATCAAGCATATTTTCTGAAATTTCTTCGCCACGGTGTGCAGGCAAGCAGTGCATAAATAAGCAATCAGAGTGAGCAAGATCCATGAGGCGCTCATTCACTTGATAGTCAGCAAACGCTTTTTCACGAATTTTTTGCTCTTCTTCTTGACCCATGCTCGCCCATACATCAGTTACGATCATATCAGCATTGACAGCAGCGTCTTCGGCTGAGTTAACCACTTCTGCACAATGCGCAAATTCAGCTAAAAATTCTGGCTTAGGTTCATAACCCTTAGGTGCTGCAATTTTCAGTTTGAAGCCCCACATATGTGCAGCCTCAATATAAGAATTGCACATATTGTTGCCATCACCAATCCATGCAACTGTTTTACCTTCAATAGAACCACGATGCTCTACAAAAGTTTGGACGTCTGCTAATAGTTGGCAAGGGTGGTGATCATCTGTTAAAGCATTAATTACGGGCACTTTAGAATATTCAGCGAAACGTGTCACGATGTCATGACCAAAGGTGCGAATCATCACAATATCAAGCATGCTTGAGATTACACGTGCAGAATCTTCAATCGGTTCACCACGACCCAACTGTGTATCGCGTGATGAGAGGAAGATGGCACTACCACCAAATTGGCTCATACCTGCTTCAAACGATACACGAGTACGCGTACTCGATTTTTCGAAAATCATTCCCATTACTTTACCAACAAAGGGTTGGTAGACAACATGATTATGTTGCATGCGTTTGAGTTCAATCGCACGTTCGATGATACGGTTTAATTCTGCAGTAGAAAGGTCACGTAAAGTAAGAAAATGTCGTAGAGCCATGGTTACTCCACAATAATTGTGCCTTCAAAGCCGGATATGGCATTGAATAAGGACAATTGATTGTTGGTTGGTAAGAAAATCAAAGAATCGACTAATATACTATAAGATGTAGGAATTGCAAAAAAACTAGACTTTTTGATGAGCGTCTAAGAAGCGTTCAACGCAATAAGTAATATAACTGGTTACTTCTTCGTCATTTTCAGCGATTGGAATCCCCATAATGATTTGCCATTCAATATTTCTTAATATTCCAAAGAAAAAGTGTGCTGAATACAGAGGTTGCTCGCATAAAATTAAACCATTTTGATGCGCATTGCTGAGGGCGACCGCAATCGCGGATTGGATCTCTTTGGGACCTTTTTCATGAATGTTCAGTGCAAGTTCGGAATTACGCTGTGCCTGTTCCATGATAAGGTGAATGAAGGCAACGTTTTCAGGTAGTTTAATATGTGCATAAAAGTTGAAAAGCGTACTAATTAAATAAGATTTTAGATCAAAGGTTGTAGGATCATGCGAGCTACAGATATCTTTAAAAAATAACTCACGCCTATAGTCACAAATTGCTGAAAATAAGCCTTCTTTACTACCAAAATACTTATAAATCGATGCTTTAGAACCGCCTGCATGTTGAACAATATCATCTAAAGACACAGCATCATAACCATGTTTCAAAAACAATTTATTAGCACTTAGCAAAAGTGCCATACGGCGCTCAAGTCCACGGCGGGTCTGGGGGAGATCGCAACCCACCGTTTCAATTTGTGCTAATGGATTGATCATAAAAATGTATATCAATAAATATTCTAGGGTTATTACGATTATAGCAAAGTTGTCAATCAAAATCTGAATATAAACATGATTCAATTAATGAATGAAAATTCACTTTATATGACTAAAGTTTTAGAGCAAAAGCACTATTGGGTCATTTTTCAGCAAAAATTTATGGTTATACTCAAAGTTCGAGAATTATAGAACAACTGTGGAAAAGGATATGACAGAACAAACGTCTGCAGGCTTAAGATTTAGAAAAGCATTAGAAATTGAAAAGCCATTACAAATTATGGGCACTGTAAATGCTTATGCTGCCATGATGGCAACGCAAGTCGGTTATAAAGCGATTTATGTATCTGGCGCAGGTGTTGCAAATTATTCTTATGGCTTACCTGATTTGGGTATGACCAGTTTAGATAATGTACTTGAAGATGTTCGTCGTATCACTGAACGTGTCGATACACCTTTGTTAGTCGACATTGATACCGGTTGGGGTGGCGCATTTAATATTGCTCGTACTGTGAAGCAGATGATTGCTGCAGGTGCTGCAGCAGTGCATATTGAGGATCAAGTTGCGCAAAAACGCTGTGGTCATCGTCCAAATAAAGAAATCGTGACTCAGCAAGAAATGGTTGACCGTATTAAAGCGGCTGTAGATGCTAAGACAGATTCTAACTTTGTTGTAATGGCGCGTACCGATGCATTGCAAAAAGAAGGTCTTCAAGCGGTCATTGATCGTGCATGTGCATGTGTTGAAGCAGGTGCAGATGCAATCTTTGCTGAAGCTATGACCGATATCACCATGTATAAAACAGTTTGCGATGCGGTAGGTGTACCCGTTTTAGCCAATATTACTGAGTTTGGTGACACACCTTATTACACCACTGAACAATTGGGTGGGCAAGGTATTGCGATGGTGCTTTATCCTTTGTCGGCTACACGTGCGATGCAAAAAGCGGCTTTAGAAGTGATGCAATCTGTACGTCAAAATGGCACGCAAGTGAATGTATTAGACATCATGCAACAGCGTAAAGAGTTGTATGAATTTTTGGATTATCACACTTTTGAAAACACATTAGATAAACTCTTTACGGAAGGAAAATAAAAAATGGCTGAAGGAAAAGTACTCACTGGCGCAGGTCTGCGCGGACAAGTTGCAGGAAAAACCGCACTATCTACCGTTGGTAAAAGCGGTGCGGGTTTAACTTATCGTGGTTATGATGTGCGGGATTTGGCTGAAAACTGTCAGTTTGAAGAAGTGGCTTATTTAATTTTCTTTGGTGAGTTGCCAACGACAGAACAGCTTGCTGCTTATAAAGCAAAATTAAAATCTTTGCGTCAGCTTCCACAAGCGCTTAAAGAAGTCCTTGAGCGCATCCCTGCAGATTCTCATCCGATGGATGTGATGCGTACAGGCGTTTCAATGTTGGGTAATCTTGAAACAGAGCAATCTTTTGATCAACAGCAAGATGTAGCGGATCGTATTCTGGCAACATTACCTGCAATCATCTGCTATTGGTACCGTTTTAGTCATGATGGTGTACGTATCAATGAAAACACGGATGATGATTCAATTGGTGCGCAATTCTTGCATTTACTTCGTGGTGAAAAGCCAAACGAGTTGCATGAGCAAGTGATGAATGTGTCATTGATTCTTTATGCAGAGCATGAATTTAATGCTTCTACGTTTACTGCACGTGTTTGTGCTTCAACTTTATCTGATATGCATTCATGTATCACAGGTGCAATTGGTTCGCTTCGTGGTCCATTGCATGGTGGTGCAAATGAAGCTGCAATGGAAATGATTGAGAACTGGACGTCTCCTGAAGAAGCTGAACGTGAGATGCTAGGCAAGCTTGAGCGTAAAGAGAAGATCATGGGCTTTGGTCATGCGATCTATAAAGACAATGATCCACGGAATGACATCATTAAAATTTGGTCTGAAAAATTGGCTAAAGATGTTGGTGATACAGTGCTTTATCCAGTTTCCGTACGTTGTGAAGAAGTGATGTGGCGTGAGAAGAAATTATTCTGTAATGCTGATTTCTTCCATGCATCGGCATATCACTTTATGGATATTGCAACCAAATTATTCACACCAATCTTTGTGATGTCGCGTGTAACAGGTTGGGCAGCGCATGTGATGGAACAACGTGCGGATAACCGTATTATTCGCCCGAGTGCGGATTATACAGGGCCAGAATTGCGTAAAGTGGTGCCGATTGCAGAGCGTTAAGCTGATTAGAATATCAGAGAAAAAATAAAGCCTCGTGAAGAGGCTTTATTTTATGGTGATTCCAATAAAACTGCATCTTCAATCATGTAGCCGAATTCAGTGGGGATGCCAAGGTATTCGATGATCGCGATTTGATATTTTTTGCTCTTAGTTTCTGGGGTGCTAGACAGATTTAAAATATTGATTTTTGGTGTTGAGTAGCTGATAACACGCTGATTTTTACTCTTAAACGAAGTGTTTATGACTACATATTCTTGGGTGAACTTTGTGATTGATAGTTCTGAAGCATTTAACCAGAAGTGACCTAATTCACTACGGTTTTTTAGGACAAGAATATTTGCTTTTGCTTGTGTTAAGCATTTGAGTGGGGTAAGCCGTTTTTGAATTTTAGAGATTTCATTTTTAATTTTTGAAGTATGCATAAAGTAATCTTCATCGTTGATTTTTTTATAAATAGATTTTACTTCAATGGGTGTGTGGCTATTTTTTGTGTTTAGTGAAAAATAATAAAGTGCAGGTGGGCGATCGGATTCATCATAATAGTTACGGGTAAAGTAAATTTTATGATCAACTTTGTCATAGCCGAGGAGTTCGATCTTTTCAGGGCCGCCAACAGTTGCATGGATCAAGGTAGAAAAACTGATAGCAGAGCAAAAAGCGAATAATCTAATTTTATAGTTCATTAATAAAATAATTTATATTTATAATGAATTAATATCAGATTATTCGCTTAAATTAAAGTCTACTCCGTTAAAGACACAATTTCCTCTTCATCATCTTCCGCAGTATCCATACCTAATTCTTTCAGTTTACGGGTCAGTGTATTGCGTCCCCAACCCAGTAGCTCTGCAGCATGACGCTTACGACCACGGGTTTGCTGCAGTGCAGCGTTGATTAGGGTGCGTTCAAACATTGGAGTGGCAATATCAAGCAACTTCATCTCACCATTCTTCAACTTTTGGATTGCCCATTGATTGAGTAATTCATCCCAGTGTTGAATGATGACACGATCAGGATGGCTTGCTGAAAGGTTATCTTCAGACTTATGGATTGGCAATTGTTTAAGTTCTGATGGCAAATCTTCAGGGTAAACTTCACGTCCCGTAATCATCACAGTGAGCCAACGACAGGTATTTTCAAGTTGACGCACATTGCCTTGCCAAGGCAACTGTTGCATATATTCAACAGTCTCAGTGCGTAAAATCTTTGGACTGACACCAAGTTCTTTGCCTGCGCGTGCTAGAAAATGCTGAGCCAGCATTGGGATGTCTTCAGAGCGATGCGCAAGCTTGGGAATATGAATACGAATTACATTTAAGCGATGATATAGATCCTCACGGAAGCGCCCATCAGTCACTAACTTTTCTAAATCTTGATGGGTTGCGGCAACGATACGAACATCCACACGCACTGGAATATGCCCACCAACACGGTAAAACTCTCCATCTGCAAGTACGCGTAATAGGCGCGTTTGTGTTTCAAATGGCATATCACCAATTTCATCGAGGAACAGTGTTCCACCGTTGGCTTGTTCGAAACGACCTTGACGCTGCGAGTTTGCACCTGTGAAAGCCCCTTTTTCATGTCCAA
Organism: Acinetobacter sp. CY79; assembly: GCF_059515845.1. Lineage (NCBI taxonomy): Bacteria > Pseudomonadati > Pseudomonadota > Gammaproteobacteria > Moraxellales > Moraxellaceae > Acinetobacter > Acinetobacter sp. CY79. The sequence goes on along the minus strand of NZ_JCAKMY010000004.1, from coordinate 110,035 downwards.
AAAGTTCTGTTTCGATCAGGTCTTTTGGGATCGCTGCCATGTTTAAAGCAATAAAAGGTTTGCTACCACGTGGTGAGTGGCGATGTAATGCATGCGCAACCAGTTCTTTACCTGTACCTGATTCACCATTGATTAATACAGTAATATGAGATTGTGATAATCGTCCAATGGCACGGAAAACTTCCTGCATAGCAGGTGATTCGCCAATGATCTCAGTAGATTGAATCGGTTGAACTGTTTTAGTAGATTCTTGTTGCTGTAATTTGTTGAGATGCATGATGGCACGATTGACCAATGCAAGAGCTTCATCAATGTCAAAAGGCTTTGGTAAGTATTCAAAAGCCCCTGTTTGATAACTTGAAACCGCGGATTCCAAATCTGAGTGAGCGGTCATGATGATGACAGGAAGGTCAGGGTAGTTTGCTTTCACTTTTCCTAGAAAAGTTAGACCATCAATACCGGGCATGCGGATATCAGTGAGAATCACATCAGGGGTATTATCCGCCAACTCATCCAATGCAGATTGTGCTTCTTCAAAACTGGTAACTTCAAAACCTTCTTCTTTGAATGTTTTTTCTAATACCCAGCGCATAGCACGATCGTCATCAATGACCCAAATTTTATTTCGTGACATGTTTAAGCTCCCAAGGTATGTAAAGGCTAAATATTGTTTTTCCTGGAACGGATTGGCATTCAATCATTCCGTTGTGTTGATGCATAATATTCTGGGCGATACTGAGTCCAAGCCCAGTTCCTTTTGCTCGTCGAGTAACGAGTGGATAAAAAACAGATTCTAAAATATCTTCAGGCACGCCCGGTCCATTGTCTTCAATATCAATACGGACTGTAGAACGGTGGGTAATACCATTGATGGTGACGAGGCGCTGAATACGCGTTCTTAAAATCAGTTCAGGTTGTTCTTCTGTGAAAAATTCTTTGTTTTCGGTCATAGCTTGAACAGCATTAACGCTGATATTCAACATGACTTGTATGAGTTGATCGCGATCAGCATATACATCAGGTAATGAGAGATCATAATCACGAGTGATTTTAATTTTCTTTTTAGTTTGGTTAATAATTAGAGAGCGAACCCGTTCCAGAGGTTCATGTACATTTACGGGTTCGTAGCTTGGTAGTTGACGGGACCCCAGCATGGTATCGGCTAAGTTTCTTAAACGATCCACTTCACTGATGATAATGTCAGTGAATTCTGCATATTGAGGGTCATTGAGACTACGAGCAAGCAGTTGAGTTGCACCACGAATACCACCTAAAGGATTTTTGATTTCATGGGCGACACCTCGAATCAATTGTCGCGCAACTTGATGTTGTTGGAGCAGATTTTCTTCTTTAGAAATTTTCAACATGCGATCAATGGGATTTAATTCAATCAATAGCAGAGGGTGATAGGACTTGCCTGAACTGAGTCGAGCAACTGAATAATCTACATGCACATCTTTAAAGTTGATGGTAATGGTTGCATCACGCCGTGTATAGGCTTGACCATTTTCAAGTGAGTTGAGTAAGGCTTCATGCGTATTAAAGGTATCTGTTGGTGCTTCAAGGATATTGAGTACAGGTGAGCCTTGCGCTCGAAGTAAGCTGATGTCAAAAAGCGCTTCACAAGAAGAGTTAAGGTAAAAGATATTAAGCTCTGCATCGACCAAGAGAACGGCTGTAGCTAAGTTGTCTACCAGTAGTCGATAGTCGATGGGTGGTCGTTGATCCATTTACTTTAAAATCCTGTATTAAAATAGCGCAATTGCAGTAATGCCCTTTAAAAATTGCTCATTAAGAGGGAGATGTTTGCATAAAGCGTCCTCAAATAAAGCAAAATGCAAGCCAACTTTAAGTTATGAGTTTTTTATTATCTATTTATGATTGAAATGATCAAAACTTAAAACAGATTTATGTGATTTATTGCGGAATGCCACTCTATCAATAGCATTTTGCACTATATAAGTGCAAGAATATTATTTTAATAAATAATTAGAATTATTTTGGTGCGTTGCATATTCTCATAGCGTATCGGCTATTTTTATGAATCGAAAAGTCTTACAATACGCGCATTATAGTGGAGTGCAGATTCATGAAATCCCCCAAAGTCGGTTTTGTTTCTTTAGGTTGTCCTAAGGCATTGGTCGATTCCGAACGAATTTTAACTCAGTTGAAGACTGAAGGTTATGATGTAGCGTCTGATTATGACGGTGCTGATTTAGTTGTTGTAAATACCTGTGGTTTTATTGAATCTGCGGTACAAGAGTCTTTAGATGCAATTGGCGAAGCCATGAGTGCCAATGGTCGTGTTATTGTGACAGGCTGTTTGGGTAAAGATGAAGACAAAATTCGTGCAATGCATCCAAATGTTCTCAAAGTGACAGGTGCGGCAGCATATCAAGAAGTGATGGAAGCCGTACATCAATATGTACCTGAGCCACCAAAACATAATCCTTTTATTGATTTGGTACCTGAACAAGGTATTCGCTTAACCCCAAAGCATTATGCATATTTAAAAATTTCAGAAGGCTGCAACCACCGCTGTACATTCTGCATTATTCCAAGTATGCGTGGTGATTTAGTCTCTCGTCCAGTCGGTTCGGTATTGTCTGAAGCGCAAGCCTTAAAAAATGCAGGCGTAAAAGAAGTTTTAGTCATCTCTCAAGACACGTCTGCTTATGGTGTAGATACCAAGTACAAACTTGATTTTTGGAACGGTCAGCCAGTTAAAACCAAATTCTATGATATGTGCGAAGCACTGGGTCAGTTAGGTATTTGGGTGCGTTTGCATTATGTCTATCCATATCCACATGTGGACGCCGTGATTGATTTGATGGCGCAAGGTAAAATTCTTCCGTACTTGGATATTCCTTTTCAACATGCCAGTCCACGCATCTTAAAATTGATGAAGCGACCAGCCCATAGTGAAAATACATTAGAGCGGTTGAAGTTGTGGCGTGAAAAATGCCCTGAACTTGTCATTCGTTCAACTTTTGTTGTTGGCTTCCCGGGTGAAACGGAAGAAGATTTTGTTCAATTACTAGACTGGTTGAAAGAAGCTCAACTTGATCGCGTGGGTTGTTTTACTTATTCACCTGTTGAAGGTGCTACAGCAAATGATTTACCTGATCATGTGCCTGAAGACATCAAACAAGAACGTTACGAACGTTTTATGGAAGTTCAACAAGCAATCTCTGCTGCCAAACTTCAAAAACGTATTGGTCAGACCATGACAGTATTGGTGGATGACTTGGATGAAGAATTCCCAGTTGCGATTGCACGTTCATATGCAGATGCACCGGAAATTGATGGTAATGTTTTTGTTGAAGACATCGATAAGAGTCTCATCAAAGCTGGTGATTTGCTTGAAGTACGAATCACGGATGCAGACGAATATGATTTATTTGCTGAATTGATTCAAATTAAATCAGCATAATTGAAACAATGAACAGCAACGCAGAATACATTAAATAAATAGATATCGGAGCTTGAGATGCTAGATTCAAAAAAACCACGCTTTGGGCGTATCTTGTTGAAATTGTCTGGTGAGGCATTGGCAGGTAATAAAGACATGGGTATTGATGCTCAAGTCCTTGATCAAATGTCGTTATCGATTGCACACTTGGTGGGTTTAGGCGTTCAAGTGGGTATCGTGGTGGGTGGTGGTAATTTATATCGCGGTAGCCAATTGCAAAAAGATGGTTTAGTGGGTCGTGTGACTGGCGATCAAATGGGTATGCTCGCAACTGTCATGAATGGTTTGGCGCTACGTGATGCATTGGTGCGCCGTAATATTAAAACTCGTTTAATGTCTGCTTTACCGATTGGTACTGTGGTTGAGTCTTACTCAAGCCGTGATGCGATTCGTCATTTAGCGCGTAATGAAGTTTGTGTATTTGTTGCAGGGACGGGTAATCCATTCTTCACAACAGATACAGCGGCTTGTTTACGTGGTATTGAGATTGAGGCGAACCTCATTCTTAAAGCCACTAAAGTTGATGGTGTGTACAATAAAGATCCAAGCAAATATGAAGATGCTGTTAAATATGACACGCTGACCTTCGATCAAGTATTAGATGAAAAGTTGGGTGTCATGGATTTGACGGCAATTTGTCTATGTCGTGATCATAATGTGCCATTACAAGTATTCGATATGAATAAGTCAGGTGCGCTACTTTCAGTGGTTATGGGTGAAAAAGAAGGGACTCACGTTACAAACTAATGTACGTGAGGGCTAAAGCTCTTTATACTAGCCTGAATTAAGCTCAACACTTTAGATAAATTAAGTAAGGAAGATCAGATGATTAACGATCTTAAAAAAGACAGCGAAGACCGTATGAACAAAACTCTAGAATCTTTAGAGCATGGGTTTGCAAAAGTTCGTACAGGTCGTGCGCATCCATCAATTTTAAATAATGTTATGGTGTCTTACTACGGTTCTGACGTGCCACTGAATCAAGTTGCAAACGTCGGTGTTGAAGATTCACGTACATTATTGGTTCAGCCATTTGAGCGTTCAATGGTTGCTGCTATTGATAAAGCAATTCGCGAGTCAGATTTGGGGCTCAACCCAATCAGTGCTGATGCGATTCGTGTTCCTATGGCTGCATTGACTGAAGAAACGCGTCGTGATATGCAAAAAGTTGCACGTAATGAAGCAGAAAATGCAAAAGTTGCAATCCGTAATATCCGCCGTGACGTTCTAGGTGATATCAAAGCATTGTTGAAAGAGAAAGAAATCTCTGAAGATGATGAACGTCGTGCTGGTGATGATATTCAAAAAATCACGGACAAATTTGTAGCTGAAGTTGAAAAACGTTTAGCTGCTAAAGAAGCTGAACTGATGAAGGTTTAATCTCTCGGATGACCATTTCTGAAGAACAGATTATTCCTCAACATGTTGCCATCATTATGGATGGCAACAATCGTTTTGCCAAAAAGAAAGAAATGCAAAAAGGTGATGGGCATCGTGAAGGTAAACACGTCCTTGATCCGATTGTAGAGCATTGTCGTAAAGTCGGTGTTAAAGCCCTAACGGTTTATGCTTTTTCTAGTGAAAACTGGAATCGTCCCCAATACGAAGTTGATTTGCTGATGCAATTGTTGAAAGAAACAATTCATGAGCAGATTCCTCGTATGATCGAATTTGAAATTTCCTTGCGTTTTATTGGTGATCGTAGCCGACTCTCTTCAGAGTTGCGTGAATTAATGTTGCACGCTGAAGAAAGGACTGCTAAGTTTACCAACATGACGCTGACTATTGCAGTGAGTTATGGGGGGATGTGGGATATTGCACAGACTGCTCAAAATCTTGCGAAAATGGTTAAAGAACAGCAGCTAGATGTCGAGCAAATTGATGAAAAACTCTTTGCTCAGCAGATTAGTTTAGGTGATTTGCCTTCAGTGGATCTTTTGATTCGTACGGGTGGTGATTATCGCTTATCTAATTTCTTATTGTGGCAGTCCGCTTATGCAGAGTTGTATTTTACTCCAACTTTGTGGCCTGAATTTACCACGGAAGAACTGGATCATGCCTTCGGAGTGTTTTCAGGGCGTGAAAGACGGTTTGGTAAAACGTCAGAGCAAATTCAACAAGAGAAAATAGAGAACGAATAATGTTTGAGCGGATAATTACCGCCTTGGTTTTGGTTGCTGTTGTACTAAGCTGTATGTTTGCTACAACATCACCTGATCCAATGTTGGTGTTAATGATTGTCGCTGCGGGGGTAGGTGGTTATGAGTGGTTTAAACTCATGCCACGTCAAACTGATCAAGTGAGTAAAATCAAAGCAGGATGCTTTGGCATATTAACTGCCTTTTTTTCTGGTTTAGCATTATATTTTAATGATTTAGCACTGCTTTTATGGAGTGCATCCATTGTTACATGGTTGATTAGTCTCTTTTGGGTCAGAAGTTATCCATCGAATGATGGATGGTATAACCCAAGTCTTAATTTTATTGGCTTAGTGATTATCAGTGCTGCTGTTACAGCAATCTTTGAGGTATGGTCAAGTTCACCTTGGTGGTTAATGTATTTATTCCTTCTTGTTTGGGGGGCTGATAGTGGCGCTTACTTTGTTGGACGTAAATTAGGAAAGCGTAAATTAGCGCCTGAAGTGAGTCCAAATAAGTCAATTGAAGGGTTGGTTGGTGGAATCATTACCGCCGCAATAATCATCGTAGTAGTTCAATCGCTATATCTGAATTTGTCTTTAACACAACACATCTTATTCCTGATTCTTTCACTTGTCACTGTATTTAGTTCGGTATTGGGTGATTTGTTTGAGTCGATGATTAAGCGTCGAGCTGGAATAAAAGACTCAGGTCGTGTATTGCCAGGTCATGGTGGCGTACTAGATCGAATTGATTCATTGCTTGCTGCGGCGCCAATTTTTGCAGCGGGTATGTATGTTTTAAAACTTATTGGTGTAGATTTATAGATGTCTCAATCTGTTTGTATATTAGGTGTCACAGGTTCAATTGGTCAAAGTACGTTAAGAATTTTAGATCAGCATCCAGATGAGTATTCAGTCTTTGCTGTTTCGGCATTTAGTCGACTTGAGCAATTGAGTGAAATATGCAAACAGTATCAACCTAAGATCGCTGTAGTTCCTTTAAATAAAGTGGATGAACTACAAGCAATTTTTAAGCAAAAAAATATTCAAGGCGTTGAAGTTTTAGCAGATGAAGCGGGTTTAATCGCTGTTTCTGAGCATGTTGATGTTGATGTGGTCATGGCAGCGATTGTAGGTGCTGCAGGACTCCTGCCAACATTGGCGGCTGTAAAAGCTGGAAAGCGAGTGCTGTTGGCAAATAAAGAAGCATTGGTGATGTCTGGTGACATTATGATGCAGACTGCTCGTGAACATCATGCATTATTGCTTCCTGTAGATTCGGAACATAATGCAATTTTTCAGTGCCTCCCTCAGAATTATTTAGAAATCGAAAAGAAAGGTCAGCCAACCTTAGGTGTTGCTCAAATTTTATTGACTGCATCAGGTGGCCCATTCCTTAATCATAGCTTAGAACAACTTAAACAAGTGACTCCTGCGCAAGCATGTAAACATCCTAATTGGTCTATGGGTCAGAAGATTTCAGTCGATTCAGCAACGCTGATGAACAAAGGCTTGGAGTTAATTGAAGCCTGTCATTTATTTTCAATTGAAGAACAATTTGTTACAGTCGTTGTTCATCCGCAAAGTATCATTCATTCTATGGTTCAATATGTGGATGGTTCAACTTTGGCGCAAATGGGAAATCCTGATATGTGTACGCCGATCGCGCATGCTTTAGCGTGGCCGAAGCGTATTCAAACCGATGTGCCTGCTTTAAATGTATTTAATACTCAGCTCGATTTTCAAGAACCCGACTTACAGCGTTTTCCATCACTCAAACTCGCGCGTGATGCAATGCGTCAAGGTGGTGTGGCACCTGCAATTTTAAATGCTGCGAATGAAATGGCTGTCGAAGCATTCTTAGGTGAGCGTATTGGCTTTCTTGATATTCCACGAGTGGTTGAACATAGCTTAAATAAAATCGAAAATATGGCTGCAACTAGTATTGAAATGATTCTCGATATAGATCAACAATCACGTCAAATTGCTTCACAATATATTGCTAAGTTGAGCAGTTAATATGAATGTTCTATTTATTATCGTCGCTGCAATTTTGCTATTAGGGCCACTTATTGCCATTCATGAATTTGGTCATTATTGGGTGGCAAGAAAACTAGGTGTAAAAGTCTTGGTTTACTCCATCGGCTTTGGTCCAACGATTCTAAAATGGACATCAAGAAAATCAGGAATCCAGTATCAGCTTTCCGCATTACCACTGGGTGGTTATGTCAAAATGTTGGATGAGCGTGAGGGAAATGTAAGTGCAGAAGACTTACCCTACGCATTTAATCGACAATCACCATGGAAACGTATTGCGATTGTCGCGGCTGGCCCTTTGGTTAATCTGATTTTTGCTGTGCTTTTATTTTGGATTTTATTCTTACCTGCTCAAGAGCAATTGAATACTCGTATTGGTAAAGTGATTGAGAATACACCAGCCGCGTCTGTTCAAATGAAAGCTGGCGATAAAATTGTGGCTGTCGATGGTCAAGACACTCCAACTTGGGAAAAACTCAACTATGCGCTGGTTGATCGTGTAGGTGAGACAGGTTATATCCATTTAGAAACTTTACGTGATGGTCAGACTCAAAATGTGCAACTGCCTATTCAGGATTTTTTAAAAGATCAGTCACAGTCACCACTAGATATTTTAGGTTTTACACCATATCGACCCGTTATTCCTGCTGTTGTTTACAAATTAAGTGATGATGGTGCGGCAGTACGCCAAGGGATGAAAGAGGGGGATAAGATTATCTCTATCGACAATCAACCAATGAAAGGTTGGTTTGATGTGGTTGATGTGGTTCAAAAGTCGCCTGAAAAACTGTTGGCTATTTCTGTTTTACGTGATGGTCAAGTGATTAATTTACAGGTGATGCCACAAGGTAAACGTGACAATATGGGGAATACAACGGGTATGTTGGGCGTTCAAGCGCAAACATCTCAAATCAATATTCCTGCTGAATATAAGCAAACGATTCAATACAATCCAGCTGAAGCTTTTGTGGTTGCTGTTGAAAAAACAGGTCAGCTTTCTTCGATGATTTTAAACTCGATTGTTAAAATGGTTCGAGGTTTAATTGGGTTGGATAACTTGTCTGGTCCTATCACGATTGCAAAAGTTGCAGGTCAAAGTGCTGAAATGGGTTGGAAAACATTCATTTCATTTATGGCGCTGATGAGTGTAAGTTTAGGGATCTTAAATTTATTACCGATCCCTATGTTGGATGGTGGGCATCTTGTCTATTATTTTATTGAATTAATTCGTGGTAAACCTGTTTCTGAACAAATACAATTGGTTGGATTAAAAATAGGTATGTTATTGTTAGGAAGTATGATGTTCCTTGCAATATTTAATGATTTTATGCGTTTATAGCGTTTGATTGAAAAATTAACTTACTGGAAAACAATAGGCATGCAGCACAAACATTTATTTATGCCATTGGCACTCGTTAGCGCAATGGCAGCAGTACAACAAGTATATGCAGCAGACGAGTTTATCGCACGGGATGTGCGTGTAGATGGCTTGGTACGACTTACTCAAGCCAATGTTTTGGCAATGTTGCCAATCAATGCGGGAGAGCATGTAAATGATCCTGCGATTGCCAATGCGATTCGTGCTTTGTATGCCTCTAATGCCTTTGATGATATTCAAGCTTCTGAAGAAAATGGCGTTTTGGTTTTTAAAGTGGTTGAGCGACCAATCATTGCTAAAATCAATTTAAAAGGAAACAAGCTCATTCCAAAGGAAGCATTGGAAGAGGGTTTGAAGAAAATGGGCTTAGCTGAAGGTGAGATTTTCACAAAATCAGCAGTTCAAACTTTGGAAACAGAATTAGAACAACAATATGTTCAGCAAGGTCGTTATGATGCCGATGTAAAAGTTGAAACAGTTGCTCGTCCGAATAACCGTGTTGAGTTGAACGTCGACTTTAATGAAGGTAAAGCAGCAAAAGTTTTTGACATTAACATCATTGGTAATACTGTTTTTAAAGAAGATGATATTAAGCAAGTATTTGCTGTTAAAGAAAGCGGTTGGATGTCAGTAATTTCACGTAATGATCGTTATGCACGTGAAAAAATGGCAGCGAGTCTTGAATCTTTACGCGCTCTGTATTTAAACAAAGGTTACATTAATTTTGAAATTAACAATTCAAATTTAAATATTAGCGAAGATAAGAAAAAGATCTTTATTGAAGTGTCTATTGAAGAAGGTCAACAATTTAAATTCGCTGAATCTAAATTCTTGGGTGATGCACTTTATAAAACCGAAGAATTGGAAGCGCTTAAACTTTATAAAGAGGGTGATGTTTATTCTCAAGAGAAAGTAAATGCTGTTAAGCAATTGCTTCAAAGAAAATATGGCAATGCCGGTTATTACTACTCTGAAGTCAATGTTGTTCCTGAGATTGATCAGCAGAACAATACGGTTGCGCTGAATTATTATATTAATCCGGGCTCGCAAGTCACTGTGCGTCGTATTAACTTTAGTGGTAATACCAAGACTGCAGATGAAGTATTGCGCCGCGAAATGCGTCAAATGGAAAGTGCGCTAGCAAGTAATGAGAAAATCGAGCTTTCTAAAATTCGTTTAGAGCGGACAGGTTTCTTTAGTAAAGTCGACATGAAGTCTGTTCGTGTGCCAGGTGCGCCTGATCAGGTCGATCTGAATGTTAGTGTTGAAGAGCAACACTCAGGTACAAGTACCTTGGCAGTAGGTTATTCTCAAAATGGTGGTATTACTTTCCAAGCGGGTTTAAGTCAAACCAACTTTTTGGGTACTGGTAACCGTGTTTCAGTGGATTTCTCCCGTTCTGAAACTCAAGATTATTATAACCTGAGTGTTACAGACCCGTACTTCACGATTGATGGTGTGAGTCGTGGTTATAATATGTATTACCGTAAAACAAAGCTTGATGATGACTACAACGTCAACAACTATGTCACAGATAGTTTTGGTGGTGGTTTAACCTTTGGTTATCCAATTGATGAAAACCAAAGCATCAGTGCAGGTTTGAATGTTGATAATACTGAAGTGACTACAGGCCCTTACGTTTCTACCTATGTCCGTGATTATTTGCTTGCCAATGGTGGTAAAGGGTCAGGTAAAACAGGAATTTATTGTCCAACAGGTTTGTGGAATGAGACTGATAAAGTTTGTGGTGTAAATGATGAGGGGTGGGAGTCTTTTGAAAATGAATTTAAGGGTGAGTTCTTAACCTATAATTTGAATTTGGGTTGGTCGTATAATACTTTAAACCGTCCAATGTTCCCGACCTCAGGTATGTCACATCGAGTGAATGCTGAAGTTGCACTACCAGGTAGTGATGTTGAATTCCAAAAAGTGACTTATGATGCACAGGCTTTCTTTCCTTTAGGAAAGGACTTTGTACTTCGTGGATATGGTAAGTTAGGTTTTGGTAATGATTTACCTTTCTACAAAAATTATTATGCGGGTGGATATGGCTCGGTACGTGGTTATGACAACAGTACTTTGGGTCCAAAATATCCAGGTGTGACGTTTAATGAGCAGAACCAATTAGATCGTGATCCAGAAGAAGTGGGTGGTAACGCCTTAGTTCAATTTGGTACTGAATTGGTTTTGCCTGTTCCATTTAAAGGTGATTGGGCTCGCCAGGTTCGTCCTGTTATCTTTGCAGAAGGTGCACAAGTCTTTGATACCCAGTGCGATATTCCAAATGGTAATTTATATTTAAATGAAGCAAATCCAACTGTAGATGCTAAACAATATTGTAAAGATAATTTTGGCTTTAAAACCGACAATATGCGTTATAGCGTAGGTGTTGGTTTTACTTGGATTACCATGATTGGTCCATTATCTCTGAGTTATGCATTCCCATTAAATGATAAGTTGGGTGATGAAACGAAGAATGTCCAATTCGAGATCGGTCGTACTTTCTAAGTACGATCGCTACTTATTCAAAAATCGATTTAATTTGATTTGTGGAAGAGGCGATATAACAATGAAAAAATTAAGCTTAGCAATTTTGTCGCTTAGTTTATCTGCAGTAGTGAACGCGGCTGGTTATGGTGTGATTGATCTTGAAAAAGTTGTAGAGAGTAGTCAGTACTTGAAACAACAAAATGCAAGTTTAGAAGCATCTATTAAGCCTCAGGCCACCAAGCTTGAACAGTTGAACAAAGAGTTGTCAGCTTTGCAACAACAGTCTCAAGCGAAAGGTGCAAACCTAAAGCAGATCGAAACACAATACCAAGCTAAAATGACTGAATTTACGACATTGCAGCAAAGTGTCCAATCGCGTGTTCAAACGACGATTCAGACCACCAATAAGACATTTGAAACCCGTGTAAAACAAGCAGCAGAGCAGCTTCGTCAAGAAAATGGCCTTGATTTGGTTTTAAATAAAAATGCTGCACTGGCGTTTGACTCTAAATATGATTTAACTGCTAAAATGATTCAAAAGGTCAATGCAATCAAATAAGCAATGAAATCAAATCAGTTTCAACTCGATCATTTGGCTCAGCTTGTTCAAGGTGAGCCAATTGGTCAATCTCATCTCAAGCTGGTCGGTCTTGCTAGCTTAGGTCAAGCACAATCACATCACATTTCATTTGTAAATGCTGAAAAGTATTTGGATGAGGCGTTATCCTCTCAAGCGGGTGCGCTCATCGTCACTGCTGAAATGAAAGAAAAGTTAAGTACACATCAAAACTTCATTGTCGTTAAAAATCCATATCTTGCTTTTGCGATTCTGACGCATGCCTTTGAATCTAAAGTGACCAAACGCGGCATTGAAGCCACAGCTCAAATTGATCCATCCGCTATCGTCGCTGATGATGCTTATATTGGTCATTATGTAGTGATCGGTGAAAATGCTGTTGTAGGATCAAATACTATTGTTAACTCTCATACTAAAATTGATGAATATGTAGAAATTGGTCGTGATTGCTTTATTGATTCTCATGTCACTGTCACTGGCGAATCTAAAATTGCTGATCGCGTACGTATTCATGCTAATACCGTTATTGGTAGCGAAGGTTTTGGCTTCGCACCTTATCAAGGAAAATGGAATCGAATTGCACAACTGGGTTCGGTGATCATTGGAAATGATGTTCGAATTGGATCAAATTGTAGTATTGATCGGGGTGCACTTGATGATACCGTGATTGAAAATGGTGTCATTATTGATAACCTTGTGCAAATCGCCCATAACGTAAAAATCGGTGCTCATTCAGCATTTGCTGCTAAATCCGTTATTGCAGGCAGTACAACAATTGGCAAAAACTGTATTGTGGGTGGAGCTTCTGCAATCTCAGGACACTTAAATATCGTTGATAATGTAACATTGACAGGAATGTCAATGGTGACAAATAATATTTCTGAGGCTGGAACTTATTCTTCGGGAATCGGATTATTTGAAAATCAGAAATGGAAACGTACAGTTGTTCGCCTTCGACAATTAGCAGATGTGCCATTGACCAAACTTGTGAAAAAAATAGATGATATGCAGTCTCAAATCGAGTCAATCGAATCAACTTTAAATTTGCGTAAATAATTATGACTGAGTCTTCAACTTTACCTTTCGCGGTTCCTGAATTACCGATGCAGATCCAAACGATTCGTGAGTATCTTCCACATCGTTATCCATTTTTGCTTGTAGATCGTGTGACTGAAGTTCATGAAAACAGTATCGTGGGCTATAAGAATGTTTCCATAAACGAAGAGTTTATGCAGGGACATTTTCCTGGATATCCAATTATGCCAGGTGTGTTGATTGTGGAAGCGATGGCGCAAATCTCAGGAGTACTTGGTTTTATTATGAACGATGAGAAGCCGCGACCAGGTTCTTTGTTCTTATTTGCGGGTGCTGAGCGGGTTCGTTTTAAAAAACAAGTCGTTCCGGGTGATCAACTCGTGTTAAAATCAGAACTCATTATGCAAAAACGCGGCATTTACAAATACCAATGTACTGCCAGTGTTGATGGTGTGATGGCAGCGACAGCTGAAATTATTATCTCTCATCAGAAACTAGAGCAGGCATGAGTAAAAACGACTTAATTCATTCTACTGCAATTATTGATGCTTCAGCAGTTATTGCTGACGATGTCAAAATTGGTCCCTTCACGATTATTGGTCCAAATGTTACTATTGGTTCAGGCACGACAATACACTCCCATGTAGTGATTGGTGGTTACACACGTATTGGAAGCGGAAATGAAATTTTCCAATTCGCCAGTGTGGGCGAAGTTTGTCAAGACCTTAAATATTCAGGTGAAGAAACCTGGCTGGAAATTGGTGACAACAATAAAATTCGTGAGCATTGTAGTTTGCATCGTGGCACTGCTCAGGATAAGTCGTTAACTAAAATTGGTAGTAATAACCTGTTAATGGTCAATACGCATATTGCACATGATTGCGTTGTTGGAAGTAACAATATTTTTGCAAATAACGTGGGTGTTGCTGGCCATGTTCAGATCGCGGATTACGTGATTGTTGGTGGTAACTCTGGGATTCATCAATTTTGTAAGGTGGATTCTTATAGCATGATTGGTGGTGCATCTTTAATTGTTAAAGATGTTCCTGCCTATGTTATGGCGTCTGGAAATCCTGCACATGCGTTCGGTCTTAACCTTGAAGGTATGCGTCGTAAAGGTTGGTCTAAGCAAGTGATTAATGGCTTACGTGATGCTTTTAAACTAATTTATAAATCAGGCTTGACGACTGAACAAGCGATTGAACAAATAACAGCTGATATTTTACCAAACGTTACTGAAGTTCAATTATTGATTGACTCATTGATTGAATCTAAGCGCGGTATTGTGCGTTAAGTTATGTTGTAACTACTCTTTGTTGATAAGCTCTTTTCATATTTTACATGGATATAAAATATTGATTTGCAATAAATGGGTAGTGAATAAAAAAGACATCTTTGGATGTCTTTTTTAATGTCTAGTATTTCTGACTAAGCTGATTTAGCTATTTTTAAAGAAACCCGCTTCTTCAGATTGTGGATAGGTCGCAATCAACTTGTTTTTATAGACTTCAGCCGTTTGTGTGTTTTTATTTACATCTTTCGCAATGCTGTAGAGTTGGTAAAGTGATCTGGGAGCTTTGCTAGAATCTGGAAATTTGGCTGCTACCGTTTCATAGTTCTTTTTAGCTTCATCATAATTGGGTGGTTCAATCGCTAGATTGAATTCAGCCAACCAAAAATAGGCATTACCAGTATAGACACTATTTGGATTGTTCTTTACGAAATTTTGCATGGGCGCTATGGCTTTTTTAGCACCACCTTGTTTATAAGCTTCTAGTGCAACCGTATAAGCAGCTTTATCTAATTCGGCTTGATTAGTGCTACTTACAGTTTGATTGCCTGTTGATGCAGGCGTAGAGTTGCTTACTGGCTCTGAATTATCTAGCGGTAAATTGTGACCAGAAGTGGGATTTGTTTCTTCAGACTGACTTTCAGGAGCAGTTTCATCGGTTGGATCGATTTTTTGCTGTAGTAATTCTAATCGTTGGTCTAGATCAGTATAGCGATTGGTTAATTCTTTATTGAGTTGATCTATTTGGTGATCTTGTTCTTCAATTTTTCCACGTAACTCACGTAATTGATTCTCTAAACGCTGATTTTGCTGAATTAAATCCCAGCTGGTATTGGTTGGGGTAGGAGTAGCTTGTGGCGTATTAAAGGTTCCAGAGCTACTTTGGCTCAGACCGCGGGATTCAATTGGAATATTGGCATAAACTTGCCCGATACCGATGAATGTAAGAGAGAGGGCAAGTAGCGTATGCTTAATGAGCATTTTATTAATCCAAAATATCAAATATTTAATCTGTAGGTTAGATTAAATGTGAAAGTCAAAATTTAATCCAATGTAAAACAGCTTAGGATTGAATTGCAATACGTATTTACAATGTTGGTATACAAATTAAATAGATGAAAATTCACGAGTTGAATTTGAAGATTGCTTTAATTCTACATGGGTTGTTTGTAAAATAATCAGTTGAATGAAACACTTGGATATATTGTAAAAAGACTCTTGCAAGATTGCTAAAAGTCTCTATACTCTGACCTTGCAATGGTAGCCCCGCTGGTGGCTTCGCAATTGTACTCTGAAAACCCCGCCAGGACCGGAAGGTAGCAACGGTATCAGAAATACGATGTGCCGAAGTTTTGCTAGTGGGGTTGCCACCAGTTTCTTATAATAATATTATTTAATTCTAATTTATCATTTCACAATTTTTGTTTTAGCTTGATCTCGATTTAAACTTTATTTTTTATTCATGATCACTTTCTTTACGTGAAATCGCTTTCATAATCGCATCCATTTCAAACCCCCGATATTGTAAAAATCTGATCTGTTTGGCTTTAATTTTGGGATCTTTAGAAACGTCAATTCCATATTTTTTGATTTTTAATTGATAAGCTTCTTCATACCAATCAATTTCATTCATGTCATTTTGAGCAAGCTCTTTATCTATACTCTTTGCACGTAGCGCGAGTTTAATGCGATTGGGTCCTTTACCTTTTCGTATTTGGCTTCGTACCACCATTTCAGCAACTCGTTGATCACTCTGGTAGTTTTCTTTTGAAAGCTCATCGACGAGAGTAAGTACTTCTTCACGGTTATCAGCATATAAAGCGAGTTTTTCAATCAAATCTTTCTTTGAATATTCTTTACGGGTTAATACTGCAAAAGCGTAGGATCTTAATCGTGTGCCTGTTAATCCAGGTCGCTTAGTTTTTTGACCTGAATTCTCGGTATCTTCTAAAGTATCATCACTCGTATTGTTGGTTTTTTTTGAAAATGATTGATGATCAAATATTAATTCTGAGTGTGTTGAATTTGATAAATCTGAGGAGTTTGAATCTTTTGAGCTTAATTCATCACCATATTGATCTTTAAGTTTTTGGTAATCGATGAATTGAGGGAATTTAGCATCTTTTGAAGAGTCATTCATAACAGGATCTGCTCAAGTACAAATAAAATAAAACGCCCAAAAGGGCGTTTTATAGTTTAACGATATATGATGAGTTTAAACATCTAGAAAGTCAGTTTCTTCTTCTTTTTCATCGGTAGGTGCTGGAGTTGCAGTTACAAGTAGACGTTCGCGAATCATGCGATCGAGCTCGATTGCTATTTCAGGGTTTTCTTCCAAATGGCGTATCACGTTGTTTTTACCTTGGCCGATCTTATTGCCTTGGTATGAATACCAAGCACCTGCTTTTTGAACGAGTTCTTGCGCGACAGACAGGTCAACGAGTTCACCCAAATGATTCACGCCTTTGCCGTACATGATTTGGAAAACAGCTTCACGGAATGGGGGGGCCATTTTGTTCTTCACTACTTTCACACGTGTTTCAGAACCAACAATCTCATCGCCTTCTTTGACTTGACCAATACGACGAATATCAAGACGAATAGAGGCATAGAATTTCAGTGCATTACCACCAGTTGTTGTTTCTGGACTACCAAACATCACACCAATTTTCATACGAATTTGGTTAATGAAGATCACCATACAGTTTGAGCGTTTCGCATTACCTGTAATTTTACGCAGTGCTTGACTCATAAGACGTGCTTGAAGTCCCATATGCGAGTCACCCATTTCGCCTTCAATTTCGGCTTTAGGGGTGAGTGCAGCAACAGAATCGACAACGATCATGTCTACAGCACCAGAGCGTACAAGCATATCTGCAATTTCAAGGGCTTGCTCACCATGGTCAGGCTGAGAAACTAATAGGTTATCGAGGTCTACACCCAGCTTGCGCGCATATTGTGGATCTAATGCGTGTTCAGCATCGATGAACGCACACGTTCCGCCTGCTTTTTGGCATTGAGCAATCGCTTGTAAAGTCATTGTGGTTTTACCTGAAGATTCAGGACCATAGATTTCTACAATACGACCTTTTGGAAGTCCGCCAATACCTAATGCAATATCAAGTGTTAAAGAGCCTGTTGATACAGCTTCAACTGCTTGAACAGTATTGTCACCCAAACGCATCACTGAGTTTTTACCAAATTGTTTTTCAATTTGACTTAAAGCTGCAGTAAGCGCTTTGCTTTTGTTCTCATCCATCTCGTAACCTCAAAAACGATGTAATATCACTAATAACTTAAGTGGATGTATTAAATAAATTCTCATGTCCACAAGGCTTATAGTGACAGAAAAAAACTATGTATTCTATGTCATTCTAATGAGCTACGACATAAATTGTCGTGCTATTAGTCGTCATCATAAGACCATTGCTGATCGAACTGTTGACCATTTTCTTGTCTAAACTTACTGATATCTCGACGATCTTTTTTACTTGGTCGGTGGTCAGGTCGTGCAAGATTATGCAATTTTCTTTGCGAAGAAAGCAACTCGCGTTTTGCAATACTGGCTTCAGTCTCTTCATATAAGAGTTGTGCTGATGGAGCGCCACCGCGTACAGCGGAGAGTGCTTTTACCACGACAGTCTTTTTTTCAAAACCTTGTTGGATGGTAAGTTCCATACCAATACGAACTTCACGAGAAACTTTAATACGGTCATTATTGTGGTGAACCTTACCACCTTCAATCGCATGCTTGGCAATCGAGCGTGTTTTAAAAAAACGAGCTGCCCAAAGCCATTTATCGATGCGCATTGATTCATTCAGTTGCTCAGGCTGTTTTGACATTTAATTCCTTAAATTCAATCATGTCTAATAAGTTGAGTAATTCTGTAAGATTGTTAATCGCAGAGTATCCCAATTCATCAATATTGCGTTCTGGTCGATCACTCGACGGTTGGGTAATGGTGACCAAATGCTGAAGCCCAAATTTTTCAGCGCCTTTAAGCACTGGTGCAGTGTCATCAACGAGCATGGCATTGTTTGGATCGAATGGGAATTTCTGCTGGAGGATTTGCCAAAATTCAACAAATTCTTTGGAATATCCAATTTCTTCGCTACTGATCATGACTTCAAAATATGGGCTGAGATCGACATTTTCAAGTTTAAGTTTTAAACCTGCGCAATCAGCATTGGTCAGTAACCAACAACGATAGCCTTGCTCATTAAGTGTTTTTAATAGTTCAAAACATCCTTTGCGTGGACGGATTTTATCTTTAAAGTCGTGTTGAAGTTGAAGAACATCAATGCCCACTTTAGCCGTCCAGTAGCGAGATGAATACCATGATAATGTATGCTTGTGTTCTTGATAGAATGCATACAAAGTGTCATGACTTTGCGCTAAAGTACATTGATGTATTTGCGCGTGACGTTCTGGGAGTTTGACATTCCAGATCGAATCATCGAAAGCAAGGTCGAGTAAGGTGCCATCCATATCGAACATGATAATTGGCTTGGTTAAATCAGACATAAAATAGGTTTTTATCCATGTTTATTACAACTCAAGCACCACAAGATCAACAAATTTTAAATTTGGTTCCAATCATGGCGTTTGCAAGTAAAATTCTATTGGAAGAATACCAAAATTATTGCGCTGGGCGTGAGTTTAAAATTATAGAAAAAGATGATCATTCGCCTGTGACACAAGCGGATTTAAAAGTGAATGCTTATTTAATTGAACAATTGGCTATTTTAACCCCTGACATTCCTGTGCTTTCAGAGGAAAATGATCACTCTGAACGTCATACGTGGTCAACCTGTTGGATGCTTGATCCTTTGGATGGCACAAAGGAATTTATTCATGAGCGGGATGAATTTACCATTAATTTAAGTTTGATTGAAAATAATCAAACGGTATTTTCTGTGATTGCAGTGCCAACCGAACAAGTCATGTATGTCGGGTATTTAACTGAATTACCTTATAAATATTCATTTAGTCAAAAAACGTGGGAACGTTACTGTAAGTTTAAAGATAATGAAACTGATGCGATTCAAGTCGGTTTAAGCCACAGTAGTAAAAATCCAAAATACCAACAATATATTGAATATCTCGAACAAGACAATCCTGTGATTCGTCGTGAGGCGGGGAGCGCATATAAGTTTTGTATGATGCTTGAAGGTGAAATTGATATTTATCCTAGATTTCACCCGACTTCAGAATGGGATACCAGTTCTGGACAGGGATTGTTAGAAAGTATCGGTGGTGGTTTGGTGAGTTTAAGTGCGATTCCCTTTACCTATAATCAAAGAGATACAGTTTTAAATGATGGATTTATTGCCTTTAGAGATAAAGATAACCAAAAAATAGCATTAGAAGCCCTTACTAACGTCGTATTGTGAACTGGTTTACTGAAAAAGCCATGCTATAGTGTGTATTGATTAGACTATTTTACAATTCTTATGTCGCTGAAGTTGTTGCCACCCAGCATGTTACATGCTTTGGATTTGTTACCGGATCCAAAAATCCCTGTCACTTTGTTCACGCGTCATTCTGTGCGTGAGCAAGTCGCTGGGCAGGGGTTGGCGGGGTATGACTTACAGTTAACCGAATCCGGGCGTGAGCTTGCACAAGCTTGGGGGCAACATTTAGTTGAAAATACTGATCGGGTTATTCAGCATTGTATTTCAAGCCCGATCCAACGTTGTGTTGATACAGCTGCCTTGATGATTGAGGGTGCGGATCAGATTATTCAACCGAATACCCATCATATTGAAATTGTTGAACAAGGGCTATTGGTTGAACCTGGAAGTTTTGTTTTGGATATTCAGCAGGCAGGCCCTTATTTTCAAGACCAAGGTGCTTTGGGGTTTATTAATAGTTTTGTGAAGAATGCTTTACCTGGCATGAAGCATCCCATTGGTGGGGTGATTGATGTGCTTGAGTTAATTTATAATACTCATCCACAGCATAACAATGGTCTAAGCTTGGCTGTGAGTCACGATACTATTTTGGCTGCGATTATTACGGTCATCTCGGGCAGAACAAGTTTAGATCAAAGAGACTGGCCACAGATGATGGAAGGTTTGTTTGTGTGGTTTGAAGGTGATAAATTTCTAGATTCTAAACTGCGCTGGATTTGGCGTGGCGAACGGCACGAATTGGCAATCCGTAATTTTAAAAATTTATCTTTGCAATAAAGTTCAATATTAGCTTTTTCTTCATCAATTAAGTTATTTGAGCATGATTAAAGTGCGAACAGCTGAGGTGAAGAGTATTTTGAGTATTTATCTGTAAGTTAAATGGTTTAAATTATAAATTTTAGATATAAAAAAAGCCCTTAAAAGGGCTTTTTTACAATGCAACTTAGTTAGCAGCTAAAGCTTTAACTTGTGCATTTAAACGGCTCTTGTGACGAGCAGCTTTGTTTTTATGGATGATACCTTTATCAGCCATACGGTCAATTACAGGTACTGCAGTTTTGTAAGCTTCAGTAGCTGCTGCATAGTCACCAGCTGCGATAGCTGCAACTGTGCGTTTAAGATATGTACGAACCATTGAACGTAAGCTAGCGTTGTGTTTACGTGCTTTAACGTTTTGACGAGCACGTTTTTTAGCTTGAGCAGAGTTTGCCACTCGTGCACTCCTTGAAAATAGATTGGTCTGGGCGGGCTGAAATTACATCTAAAAATCTTCATCAGAAGAATTTTCACCAGCCCGTAAACAAGTGCCACATTGTGATTAATTGAGTCGGTAAAGTCAAGTCTTGACATGCTTTGACAACATTTAAGATGCATATAAAATCAATATAATCCGCTAAATTACATGAATCCAAGAGGGAATGATTAAAAAATGACTAAATTGATAAATAAAGCGGTCGTCATTGGAGCAACAGGATTGGTCGGACGAAAGTTGGTAAATGAATTACAAAACTTAGCTATATGTAAAGCTATATTGGTTATTGTTCGTAAAGAAGACGAGCAATTTAAACAGTTGAGCAAGGTTGAGCAATTGGTTATTGAAGACTTTCTGATGCTGAATGATCAGGATGTGGCGGGATGTAGCCATGCTTTTAGTTGTTTAGGCACTACGATTAAGAAAGCAGGTTCTAAAGCCAATTTTTATGCCATAGATTTTGAGATAAATGCTCATTTTGCAGATTTGTTTGAAGCCACCGAAACACATTATTTAGTGGTGAGTGCTGAAGGTGCGAATCCAAATTCTCCATTTTTCTATAATCAAGTGAAGGGTGAGCTCGAAAAGCATTTAGAGCAATCAGCATTGGCGCGTATTTCTATTATTAGACCTTCTTTGTTATTAGGAGAGCGTAACGAGTCACGTACTTTAGAGGATGTTTCACAGGCTGTATTTAAGCGTGTATCGCATTTTATGCCGAAGTCTTTTAAATATAAGCCAGTGACAGCAGATCAAGTGGCTCATACTATGGTCGAGGTGGCGCAGTCACAAACTGAAAAATTCAAAATATATGATAATTTACAGATCCAAAATATCAAATAAGAGGGAATTCAACAGTGTCTAATCCAGCATTTGTGACATGTGATTTATTAGATGATCATCCAGAGCATGATTTTCAAGTGGTTTCCCCATCGATTGATGGTAAGTTTTTCAAAAGCTATGGCGCTGTAAAGAGCTTTGGTGGACAAGTCGTTACTGTTAAGTGTTTTGAAGATAATTCACGTGTTAAAGAGCTATTGGCCACAGATGGTCAAGGTAAGGTCTTGGTTGTCGATGGTGGTGCTTCTATGCGCTGCGCGTTGATGGGTGACATGATTGCTGAATCAGCAGTGAAGAATCATTGGAATGGTGTGATTATCTACGGTTGTGTCCGTGATGTGGACGCAATTGTTGAATTAGATCTAGGTGTCCATGCCTTGGCTGCCATCCCTCAAAAAAGTAACCGTAAAGGTTTGGGTGAGGTCGATGTTAGTTTGAGTTTTGGCGGTGTCACTATTCATTCAGGTGATTATGTCTATGCGGATAATAATGGCATTATCATCGCAAAGGAAAAGCTTGTTGATCTATAGTGGTTATTGATCAAAAGAATCAGTTGGTAATAAAAATTAAAAGGACAATAAAATGGTAAATCATCAAATTAAAGTGGTGCAGGCTTTGCTCTCAGGTTTAACCGAAGGTGGTCGTGGTGTTTCAGGTACGCCGTTTCCGAAGCAACCTGAAAAAGCATTAAAGCTTTATGAATTTGAAGGTTCGCCATTTTGTCGTCGTGTTCGTGAAGTGTTGACCACCCTAAATTTGGATTATGAGGTTTATCCATGCCCTAAAGGTGGAAGAAAGTACCGCAAAGTTGTGAAGGAGCTAGGGGGCAAGACACAATTTCCATTTTTGCTGGATGAAAATACAGGTGAAAAACTGTATGAGTCTCAAGACATCATTCATTATCTTTTTAAACATTATGGCAATACAGGTCGTACACCTGTGAAATTCTCCCATTACCCGAAGATTCCTGTTGCAGCATTTGCAGGAACTTTAGTCAATGGTGCGCGTGGTGTGTTTATTAATAAGAACATTCTTGATCGTAAAGCACCTGAACAGCTTATAGAGTTATGGGGGTTTGAAGCGAGTCCTTATACACGTGTTGTTCGCGGTGTGCTTACAGAATTAGAACTCCCGTTTAAATTCCATAATGTTCCTAAAGAGCGCTGGCAAGACCAAGGTCCAGCCATACTACGTTTAAAACCAGGCAAATATATCCCTTTAGCTGGCGGTAAGCGTGAAAGAGTCGTGAAGGTGATGAATCGTGAAGCACAAGATATCCAAGTACCCTATTTAGTTGATCCGAATACAGCAACAAAACTGTTCGAATCTAAAAAAATTGTGGACTATCTTCTGCATCAATATGGTGAGTGATGATTCTTTTGTTGTTCATTGCTGATGGTTAAGCTATTAGAAATCATTTGATTGGAGATAAAGCGTTTGCTTTAAAAGGTATTTGTTAAATTTGATGGCAGATTCATGGTGTGATTTCGATTAAAATCCTAAATTAGTCTTTTCCTAATCGTGTCTATCATTATGTTGAATAAGCTTGTGCAAATCTTGAGCAAAAAACCTTCTGCGGAACAGGTTTACTTAGAGCAAAATCGAATTGAGCTTGATGATAGCCAAGGCTTTATTGTAAATGGTTTTGTGCTGAATGATCTGTCCGAGCGATTAGAGTATTTTTCAAACCGTAAACTTAAGAAATTTGATGATCTGAAAGAGCTTTACTTCAAATCCATGTTAATCAATGAAAAAATTGATTTAGAAATTGCCAATCAGCGATTTGTCGCACGATTGGGTAATACAGAAGAAAATTTGCTACAGCTCAAAGCCTATATTGCATTATTGAATGATTATTACCGTCAATTTAAACGCGAAAAATAAAAATAACGTTGCTTATTCCGTTGTTAAGCACTTTGATTGGGCATGATCTCATCTTAATTTCTAAAGGTGGATCACTATATTTCAGCATGTAAAATTCACGCATGGCTGGAATTCAACATGATAAGATAGCGCACATGTGATTTAGACCATAAAGCGATCTTCATGTTTCAGAATGAAATTTCACAACTCAATATAAAACAACTTAAATCGAATGAAAAAAGATGGGTCGGTACCATTCAGGGATCTGCCGTAGCTTTGTTATTTAAAGAAATAGCGGAAAGTTCGGATCGCTTATTTGTATTGGTTGCTCGAAATAATCAACATTTAGGTCAGCTTGAAAGTGAATTAGAGTTTTACGGCATTAAACCCACGATTTTTCCAGACTGGGAAATTCTTCCTTATGACCGTCTATCACCGCATCAAGATATTGTCTCTGAACGATTAGCCATTTTGTCAAATATGCCTCAAAAGGGGGTGTTATTGCTTTCGAGTACAACCTTAGCACAGCGAGTTGCACCAACGTCTTGGGTATTGGGTGAGCACTTTGATATTCACGTGGGTCAAAAATTTGATTTGGAACAACAGAAGCGACGCTTGATACAAGCAGGATATCACTTGGTGGATACTGTTTATGATCATGGTGAGTTTGCTGTTCGCGGCAGTATTATGGATATATATGCTTCGGGGCAAGACGCCCCGATTCGTATTGATCTATTTGATGATGAAATTGAAACCTTAAAGTTCTTTGATCCTGAAACACAAAGAACCAGCAATAAAATTGAAGCTTTTACTGTATTACCTGCAAAAGAATTTCCACTAAAAGAAGGGCGATCCGTCTTTAGAGATCGTTATGCAGAAGCATTTCCAAATTCAAATCCGAAGAAAAACCCCATTTATCAAGATGTCATGGAAGGCATAGCATCGCCAGGATTAGATTTTTATTTCCCCTTGTTTTTTGATAAAACAATGATGCAAAGTCACTCGAGTATTACATCTTACTTACCAAGTCATTCCGTTGTCATTACAGATAAGAGCATTGATGATGGTTTAACAGGGTTTTGGAAAGAAGTTTATCGACGTTACGAAGACCGACGCCATAATGTTGATCAGCCTTTATTAGCACCTGAAGACCTCTTTTTTCAACCCAATCAAGTTTTTGAACAGTTAAATCAATTTTCTCGAATCATCGCTACACCTGAACCCATTGATGAAAAAGCAGGTTCGATTAATTTACATACCTTGGAACTGCCTCGACTTCCTGTCGATCCAAAGCATGAAAGACCATTTCACTTGGTCAAAAGCTATATTGATCAAGCCAATCATCCAGTTTTATTGGTGGCTGAGAGTGCGGGTCGTCGTGAGTCTTTAAAGGATTCTTTACGTGCCAGTATGGGTGAGATTCCTGTTGTTGAGAACTATGATCAATTTATTCAAAATCAATATTCTGTAGCGATTACCAATGCGCCTTTAGAGCGTGGTTTGGTGGTTGCAGATAAACTAACGGTCATCTCAGAAAACCAGTTGTATGAACATCGTGTTGTTCAGCGCCGTCGTAAGCGTCAACATGAAGTGTCTGAAGAGTTCTTGATCAAGAGCTTAACTGAGTTAAGTTTAGGTTCACCTGTCGTTCATATTGATCATGGTGTGGGGCGATACGCTGGCTTGGTGACGCTCAGTATTGATCAGCAAGATCATGAGTTTCTACAATTGGATTATGCAGATGCAGCTAAGGTGTATGTGCCTGTTACCAATTTGCATTTAATCAGTCGTTACAGTGGTGGTGATCCAGATTTAGCACCATTGCATAAATTAGGGACAGATGCATGGAGTAAGGCAAAACGTAAAGCTTTAGAGCAGATTCATGATGTGGCGGCAGAGCTTCTACATATCCAAGCGCGTCGAAAATCAAAACCAGGGATTAGTTTTGAGGTGGATCAATCCGCATATATGCAATTTGCCAGTGGTTTTGCTTATGAAGAGACCTTAGATCAGGCTAATGCGATTGATGCAACTTTACATGATATGCAACTTGCCAAACCCATGGATCGTTTGGTATGCGGTGATGTGGGTTTTGGTAAAACGGAAGTCGCAATGCGCGCGGCATTTGTTGCCGTGCAGAACAATAAGCAAGTGGCAGTTTTGGTTCCGACCACATTACTTGCGCAACAGCATTATGAATCGTTCAAAGATCGTTTTGCGGATTGGCCAATTCGTATCGAAGTCCTTTCACGCTTTGGTTCGAATAAAGCTCATCTTATAATTATCGAAGATCTTATCGATGGTAAGGTAGATATTGTCATTGGTACGCATAAAATCTTGCAGGAAAATGTTCAATTTAAAAATTTGGGCTTAATGATCGTCGATGAGGAACACCGCTTTGGTGTGCGTGATAAAGAGCGTATCAAAGCCATGCGTGCCGATGTTGATATGTTAACTCTAACTGCAACACCGATTCCAAGAACGCTGAATATGGCTTTCTCTGGGATGCGTGATTTATCCATTATTGCAACACCGCCTGCGCGTCGCTTAGCGGTCAAGACGTTTGTCAATGAACATACTGAAGCCACGATGAAAGAAGCAATTTTGCGTGAATTGCTTCGTGGTGGACAGGTTTATATCTTACATAATGAAGTCGATACCATAGAACGTGCTGCTGAAAATGTCCGTGTGCTTGTGCCAGAAGCACGTGTCGCGGTCGCTCATGGTCAAATGCGTGAACGTGAACTCGAACAAGTGATGCAGCAGTTTTATCATAAAGAATATAACGTATTGGTGTGTTCAACGATTATTGAAACAGGGATCGATGTACCGAATGCCAACACCATTATCATCGAGCGAGCAGATAAGCTGGGTCTAGCACAATTACATCAACTTCGAGGGCGTGTGGGACGTTCACATCATCAAGCCTATGCTTATTTGATGGTGCCTTCAATTAAAGGATTGAAAGGTGACGCTGAGAAACGTTTGGATGCGATTCAACGTGCTTCAAATCTAGGAGCTGGCTTCATGTTGGCGACAGAGGATTTAGAAATTCGAGGTGCAGGTGAGTTGTTGGGTGAGCAACAAAGCGGTTCGATGAATGCGATTGGATATAGTCTGTATATGGAAATGCTTGAAAAAGCGACCAAAGCCATTCAACAAGGTAAAACACCAAATTTTGATGCACCTTTATCATTAACCTCTGAAATCAGCTTGCATATGCCTGCACTGATACCAGATGAATATTTGGGTGATGTACATCAACGCTTAATGTTCTATAAGCGAATCAGTAATACCGATTCACAAGAAAAATTAGATCATATTCGTATGGAGTTGATCGATCGTTTTGGTGTTCCACCTCAGCAAGTTAAATACTTATTTAGTGTGCATCAGCTTCGAATCAAAGCTGAACAATTGGGTATTACGAAGATTGATTTGGGTACACATGGCGGTAGTATTGAATTTTCACCCGATACACCTGTACAAGCGATGAGTATTATTCAGATGATGCAAAAACATCCAACTTTCTTCCGTATGGATGGGGGGCAACGTCTTAAAGTCATGGTCATGCTTGAAGAGTCTGATCAACGTATCCAGTTTGCCAATGATTTACTTGAGCAGTTACTTCAGACTTTGAATGCAACTTAACTTTTTCAAAGCTAAGTATAGTTCGAGAAGAAACGATGTTTTAAATCAGGTTTTAAGATGAGTACTGATCAAACCTTATAAGTACAAATAACTGATTAAAGTGGTCTAAATCTTTAATGTTTCAACATTCGATCTAAGGTCATATAGTGAATCAATTATTTTGCAAATGTTTTTATATCAAAAGGGCATACTAATAATATTCAGCTCAAAACTGTTGTGTTAGTATTGGTTTATCAATTTAATTTTGCGTCATTTATAAATATATGTTTAGTTTGCACCCACAACTTGCTCAAGATACTTTTTTTGTTGGCGATTTTCCGCTTTCTACATGTCGTTTAATGAATGATATGCAATTTCCTTGGTTGATCCTTATTCCTCGCGTACCTGGTGTGACTGAGTTGTATGAACTCAGCCAAGCAGATCAAGAACAGTTTCTAAGAGAATCTAGTTGGTTGTCTAGTCAATTGTCACGCGTATTTCGTGCTGATAAAATGAATGTTGCTGCATTGGGTAATGTAGTTCCGCAATTACATTTCCATCATGTCGTTCGCTATCAAAATGATTTGGCTTGGCCAAAGCCAGTTTGGGGTGTTGCACCAGCAATTCCTTATAGCAATGATGTGCTTGCACATATGCGTCAAACATTAATGCTTGCGTTACGTGGTCAAGGTGATATGCCTTTTGATTGGCGTATGGATTAATTTTTAATCAATATTAAATAATATTATAAAAAACAGTGTGATTTGAGGTAATAGCCATTGCCAATGGAAAGAATGCTGGACAAAGAACCACAACAATTTGAAGTACTCCAAAGGATTATGGGGTACTTAATGGTGGCATTACTTGTTATTGTCTATTATTTCACGTCACCCAATACAAATTATCAGATTTTATTTCCTATATTTATTTGTATTCTGCTGTTATTCACGCCTAAGATTTCCCATTTAATTCAATATAAATATGGCAGTCGGGCACATCGTAATGGTTTTTTCCTGATTGATGTTGTGGTTGTCGCTTCTGCATTGGCAGCAGTACATTTGAGTCTATTGGTCACCTTTGTATTGTTATTTGGTCTGATTTATACTGCTTTTAACAATAAAATTGCGATGATGGTGAGCTCTATTTCTATTCTGCTCGGTATCATTGTCTTTTATTTTAATACAATTTTCATTTATGGCTTTGATGACTATTTCCAACAGACATCGATCGAACTTTCGGTTATTTCCTGTTTATGTACGATCATTTTTGTCAATTTTGCAAATTATTATCAAAATCGCCGTGTAAAAAAGCTTGATATGCAACGACAAAGTTATTTCAAGGAAATGAACCGTTATATTGAATTGTCAAATCAGCTAAGTCGTTATGCGCCGATTCAGCTTTGGCAATCGATCATGCGCGGTGAGTCAGAAGCAAAACTAGAATATAAACGTAAAAAAATCACCATCTTCTTTTCAGATATTCAAGGTTTTACGGAACTATCAGAAACCCTTATTCCTGATGATCTAGCATTTGTACTCAATGATTACTTGAGTCATATGACGGAGATCGCGAAGCAATATGGTGGAACGATTGATAAGTTCATGGGTGATGCTATTCTGATTTTCTTTGGTGATCCGGATTCTCAAGGTGTAGAACAGGATGCTAAAAACTGTATAGATATGGCGATGGCAATGCGTCAGCAAATGAAGTTTTTGCGTGAGCGTTGGGTGAAGATGGGTTATCCCGCTTTGCATGTTCGAATGGGTGTGAGTACGGGATATTGTCACGTTGGAAATTACGGTGCAGTACATCGGATGGCATATACCATCGTTGGGCGTGATGCGAACTTAGCCGCACGTCTACAAAGTGCAGCCGATATTGATGAAATATTGATTTCTGATGAAACTTATAAATTAGTGCGTAATCATTATCTGTGTGCACCTCAAGCACCTGTTGAATTAAAGGGAATTCAAGGTGATGTCAAAAGCTGGCAAGTGATGGAAAAGTATAGTTCACGCGAAGACAATCAGCAGTGGTTTGATTATGAGTATAAAGGTTTTCAGCTTGTGTTGAATTTAGAGGAAATTCAGAATTATGAATATCCTGAGTTAGTTAATGTGCTCGAAAAAATGGTAGAGCGCCTTAAAGTTCAACAGCGTTTGACTACAGTTGCAGGAGTAGTGAAGCTCAATCCTGAAGATGAAGTCAGATAATCTTTAAAACTAGTATGGTTCAAGTTTACTTTTTTGAGTGGAAGATTAAAAAAGGTCGCATAAGCGACCTTTTTATTTGTTTCTGTTTTAGTGATTCTCAGATGCATGATTAATTGTATATTTGGGAATTTCAACTTCTAGGTCTTCATTCTCAATTTTAACTTGACATGATAAACGTGAATCTGGCTCTAAGCCCCAAGCACGATCTAACAAGTCAGCTTCAACGTCATTCATTTCATCTAAACCATCAAAGCCTTTACGAACCACAACGTGACAAGTCGTACATGCCGCAGACATATCACAAGCATGCTCAATTTTGATGCCATTTTTCAATAGGCTTTCACAGAGATTTGCATGAGGCTCAACTTCAAACTCAGCACCTTGTGGGCAAATTTGCGCATGTGGAAGAACTTTTATACGTGGCATAATTTTTACCTATTTAGTTTGAGTTTGACCAATCATCAAGCTTTGTACCTTTGAGGGCTTGATCAATGTGTTGATTCATACGTTTTGCTGCGAAAGCATCACTATGAACTTTGAGTGCTTCAACAGATTGCTCAATTGCTGTAATTTCATCTGATTGAAGCTGAGTTTGTAATTCATTTTTCGCAAGATTTAAAGCATTTAATTCAGCTTCATTTAAAAGCAGTGCATCCACTTTAAGCGCTTGTTCCAAAGCTTCAAGTTCGCGTTGTGCTTCTACTTTAGTTTCTTGCAAATGACGAGACGCTTTGTCTTCAGCAGCAAACTTAAAACCATCGACCAACAAACGCTCCATATCGGTATCAGATAAACCATAAGAGGGTTTGATATCAATCTGGGCTGAAACATTAGAAGTGGTTTCACGTGCTGAAACTGCAAGAAGACCATCAGCATCCACTTGATATGTAACTTCAATACGCGCTTGACCAGCAGTCATGGGTGGAATACCGCGCAGTACAAAACGACCTAAGCTACGACAGTGTTCAACTAAGTCTCGCTCACCTTGCACCACATGGATTAACATCGCAGTTTGACCATCTTGGTAAGTCGTGAATTCTTGGCGACGTGCAACAGGAATTGCAGTATTGCGTGAAATGAGACGCTCGACTAAACCACCCATGGTCTCGATGCCCAATGAAAGTGGGGTAACATCGAGAAGGAGAGAACCATCAGTAGAATTACCAATCAATTGATTTGCAGTGATTGATGCACCAATCGCAACCACTTCATCTGGGTTAATGGTACATAAAGGTTCTTGCTTAAATACATCACGGACAGCTTTTTGTACTGCATATGAGCGCGTAGAGCCACCCACCAATACGACGTTTTGAATATCGGTTAGTTCAAGCTTTGCATCACGTAACACGCGTTTGCACACGCTAATAGTCTTATCGAGTGCGACTTGAATAATGGATTCAAATGTTAGTCGATCAAGCGTTAAATGTTGGTCGAGTAATTTTAATTCAACAGATTCAACATCTGAAAGCGCTTCTTTCGCTTTACGTGCGTTGACAATGAAATGTGCATATTCTGTATCGTTTAAAGTCTCGATACTTAATTGTTTCTTTGCCCATTTTACGATTAAGCGATCAAGATCATCACCACCCAATGCTGTATGTCCACCTGTGGCTAGAACTTCAAATACACCTTGTGAAAAACGTAAAATTGAAACATCAAAAGTACCACCGCCTAAGTCATAAATGACATAGTTTTGATCTGAGCTTAGATTGGTTTCTTGATCTAAACCATAAGCAACCGCAGCTGCTGTCGGTTCATTCAATAGACGAAGTACATTAAGACCAGCAAGTTCAGCGGCATCTCGAGTCGCTTGACGCTGTGCTTCATCAAAATAAGCGGGGACGGTAATGACTGCACCATTGATTGGATTTTGTAAACTTAATTCAGCACGGTCTTTAAGATTTTTTAAAATTTCAGCAGAAATCTCAACAGGGGTTTTACGACCTTGATTCGTTTCAAATGCAGGCATTTGATTGTCTTCACCGACGAGTGCATAAGGGTGTTGAAACTTAATATCTGCTTTTGAACGACCCATAAAACGCTTAACAGAACTAATGGTATTGCGTGGATCTGTTGTTACAAAAGGAATTGCTTCATAGCCAAATTGAGTTTGGTCTTTTGCATAATGTACAACTGAAGGAAGAAGTACACGGCCTTGTTCATCATTGAGAACTTTAGCTTTGCCAGAAAGAACAGTTGCTACAAGGGAATGGGTTGTCCCAAGATCGATACCAATTGCGATACGATGTTCGTGTGGCGCACTTGATTGTCCAGGTTCTGCAATTTGCAAGAGTGCCATGTGTTAAATCCCTTGAGAATATGTCAAAAAATTAAAATTAAAATTCATCATCTAAATCAAAATCTTCATCATCTAAAATTCGATCTTCAGCTTTTAGGATGTCATTCATGACTTTTTGAAAAAATCTGAGTTTACGAACCGTATCTCTCGACTCTGCCCAATCTGCAGCATCATAATCGATTTTGAATTCACGGACTAAACCATCCATCCATTGTTGGACTTCATTTTTAAGTGATTTAAGTTGATCGCTTTCCGTTGCTTCATCCAGTTGTTCACGGATTTCTAAAGCAGATTGTAGAAATTCGAAGTCACTAATGGATTGATCGAGATGATGATCCTGCTTTTTAAGTGCAAGTAAATATCCTGCACGACTATCGACCTGAGATAATATTTTGTAGGCATGATTAATCTCGCTTGATTTAATCAATGCCTTGTCTTTATCTTCAGCTTTGTCTGGGTGATATTGTTGCTGCAATTTTAAAAAATGAGCTTTTAAAGTTGCTAAATCAATATCGAGTGCTTCAGGGAGATCGAACAACTCAAAATGATTCATTAGGAGAAAATTCCAAGATGATTATGGGAAAAACATATCTTTAATAAAATTAAAACAGTGTTGGACACTGTTTTAATTGGAAAGGGCGCACGTGCAAAATTATACAGTGAAAGATTCACCACAACCACATTCGCCTTTCTTATTTGGGTTATTGAATTCGAAACCTTCATTCAAGCCATTTTTAACGTAATCCATCTCCATACCTTCAAGATAGACTAAGCTTTTAGGGTCAACAAAAACTTTAACACCGTGCTGTAAAAATACTTGGTCATGCGTATCAACTTCATCAACGAACTCGAGTACATAAGCCAAACCAGAACAGCCAGAAGTTTTCACACCAACGCGAATACCTTCGCCCTTACCGCGATTTGATAAATAATTGCTGATATGGGTTGCAGCATTTTCAGTTAAATTGATCATGAAAACTCCATTCAATCATCAATAAAGCAAGTCTTAAAGCAAATTAGGCTTTAGTTTTTTTGCTACGGTAATCTTCAACAGCTGCTTTGATTGCATCTTCTGCAAGAACAGAACAGTGAACTTTAACAGGAGGTAATGCCAATTCAGTTGCGATATCAATATTTTTGATTGCTTGTGCTTGATCGAGAGTTTTACCTTTCAACCATTCTGTCACCAAAGAACTTGATGCAATTGCAGAACCACACCCATAAGTTTTGAAACGTGCTTCTTCAATTACACCGTTATCATCGACTTGAATTTGTAGACGCATAACGTCGCCACAAGCCGGCGCACCGACCATACCTGTACCCACATTTTCAGCATTTTTATCTAAAACGCCAACATTACGAGGGTTTTCGTAATGATCAATTACTTTTTCGCTATAAGCCATGATGCTTCTCCAAAACTCGGGGTCAGCTTGATAAGTTTAAATATGGAGGCATCTTAAAAGTTTTCAAGCTGAAATATGCTTAAGATGCCATGAGACTTGTTCGGTCTTAGTGCTCTGCCCATTCTACTTTAGACAGATCAATCCCTTCTTTGAACATGTCCCAAAGCGGTGAAAGATCGCGTAGCTTTTGAACAGCAGTCTTGGTCACTTCAAGGACATGGTCAATATCTTCTTCAGTGGTATATTTACCGAAACTGAAACGAATTGAACTGTGTGCAAGTTCATCAGATAAACCTAGAGCACGAAGTACATAAGAAGGCTCTAATGTTGCAGATGTACATGCAGATCCAGAAGATACTGCAGCATCTTTCAATGCCATCATAAGTGATTCACCTTCAACAAAGTTGAAGCTGACGTTTAAATAGTTAGCAACATTTTGAGTAGGGTGACCATTCAGGAAAACTTGTTCAAGATCTTGAACACCATTCCATAATTTGTCACGCAGTACACGAATACGTGCCTGTTCAGATGCTAAGTTTTTACCTGCTAGTTCAAATGCTTCACCCATACCGACGATTTGATGCGTAGCAAGGGTGCCAGAGCGCATACCACGCTCATGACCGCCACCGTGCATTTGAGCTTTCAAACGTACACGTGGGGAACGGCGAACGAACAATGCACCAATACCTTTAGGACCATAAATTTTGTGGGCAGAGAAACTCATCAAATCAACTTTCATCACGCTTAAGTCAATTTCAACTTTACCTGCAGCTTGTGCAGCATCAACGTGGAAATAAGTCTTGTTTGCGCGAGTCAATTCGCCGATTGCAGCAACATCTGTCACAGTACCGATTTCGTTATTGACCATCATCAAAGACACAAGAATCGTATCTGGACGAAGTGCAGCAGCAACCATTTCAGGAGTAATTAATCCTGTTTGAGCTTCTGGCTCTAAATAGGTGATTTCGAAACCATCTTCTTCCAGTTCACGACACGTATCTAAAATTGCTTTATGTTCAATTTTACTGGTGATGATATGTTTGCCTTTAGAACCGTAAAACTGAGCAATTCCTTTGAGTGCAAGATTGTCAGATTCAGTTGCACCAGAAGTCCACACGATTTCACGTGGATCAGCTTTAATGAGGTTAGCAACTTGTTCACGTGCATATTCTGCTTTTTCTTCAGCTTGCCAACCGTAGGCATGCGAACGAGAAGCAGGGTTACCGAAAGTGCCATCGAAAGTTAGGCATTCCATCATACGTTCAGCAACTTGCGGATCAACAGGAGTTGTTGCTGCATAATCAAGATAAATTGGACGTTTCATGTCAAATACCTGTAACCGATAAAAGGGCTGAATCTAAAGGTGCTGTGTTTTGACGAATGGCAACAGTTTGAACGTTGTCACGGGCGACTAAGTCAGCAAGAGTGATTTTAGCTAAATAATCGGCAATATGAAGGGAGAGTTCTTGCCATAAGTCGTGAGTTAAGCACATTGCACCATTTTGACAATTGCCTTTATGGTCACAACGTGTTGCATCAACAGTTTCATTTACAGCTTCAATAATTTCTAACACGGTGATTTCTTCTGCGCGACGAGCCAAATGGTAACCACCATTTGCACCACGGACGCTTGATACCAAACCATGACGTTTTAATTTGGCAAAGAGTTGTTCTAAGTAAGCAACAGAAATTGTTTGGCGGGCAGCAATTTCAGCTAACGTAATCGTTTGCTCAGATGGCTGCAAAGCTAAATCAAGTAATGCAGTCACTGCGTAACGACCGCGAGTGGTAAGGCGCATGATTCGATACACGTGTTTAGAGTAGATGTATGAATTTTATGAATCCTGACTAAATTAGTCAAGTTTTATTTGTAAATTCCTACTAAAATAGTAGGAATTAAATCGAAAGGGGTTTAATTCCTGTTTTTATTGAAATTATTATTTATGTTATTGAAAATAATTCCAAATATTATACACGATTAGAGTACAGAAAAGAACAGCTGTAATAATAAAGGCGACATTAATACGTTTCTGATTCATCTGCATACGGCGTATACGATTTTTGTACTGTTTTACTTCAACTTCTAAGCCATTGATTTTAGAGCGTTGAAGGTCAATTTTTTCAAGCAATGGTGCAATCCGTTTCTTAGAGGCGATACTCAGACCATCGTCATCGTTATTGATCAACCATTGTTTCCAGTCTGAAACTATTTTAGGAATAGAAAGGTGCAAAGATAAATCTTTAAATTCATCTTTTAAGACAATATCACCTTCAATACGCATTTTTTTCAAGCTACGGCGGTTACCAAAGACAAAGATCTGAATCATGTCAATTAAGGAACTATTCACCGTTAAATCAACAGGCTTTTCTGGTGCTTTTAAATCAAACAGTAGGCCTTTGTCTGTAAATTGTATATAAAAGTCAAAAAATGGGATGTAGCTATTCATTTTTATAGTAATTTGTCGTTCAACAAATTTTTTAGCTTGAAGGCGAACAACACGGTCATGTTTGAGGATAAAAGAATAGAATGTCTCTAATATCACCATGGCAATGTTAAGCAACAAACGAGTTTGACCTTGTTGATGTTGCGATTCACTCATAAAAAAAATCCTATTTAAAGTTTTCAATTTCCAAAGAAGTTCAGCTAATATTTATATATGCCAAACTAAATAATAATTTAACCAATGCTTTGTAGAACAGTTTAGCCAAAGGTTCAAGTGCTGAATTTGATAATATTAAGGTAATTTATGCATAAAATGGTTAATGCGTCGATAAAATATACAGGAGTAACACGGTGAAACAAGATTCTGATAACAATAAAGAACATGGATCGTTAGAAAATCAAGTTGAATCTCGTCCCAAACGCCAACGTTTGAATCGCAAGGCTTCTTTAGATTTTAGGAAATATACCAAACAAATTTGGTTGGCTGGTCTAGGTGCTTTTTCACGTGCTGAAGAAGAAGGCAGTAAAATGTTTGATACTTTAGTCCAAGTTGGCGAGGAACTAGAGTCTAAAACAGTTGAGATTACTGACCAAACTGTGAATAAAGTCGCTGAGAAGACCAAAGAATCTGTCACAGATACAAAAGATAAAGTTGAGAAACTACTTGATCATGGTGTCAGTACATCGTTAAATAAGATTGGTCTAGTGACAACTAAGGATGTTCAGCAGTTAGAGGGACTCATTCTTGCTTTACATCAAAAGGTAGATGCGTTGGTTGAAGAAAACAAAAAATTACACGATTTTATACAGAAAAAATGATCTAAATCTTTATAAAACAGCTTTTTTATTAATTTTTGGTCGTTATTTTGCAGAAAACCAGTCGAGTAGTCTTGCGTTCCCCCCCAAAGCATTGCTATAAAGTCGTCATGGCCTTTTTTAACTATAGCCTTAGATTTTAAACAAACGATATAAGAGGACGTAATCTTCATGAATAAATCAGAATTGATCGACGCGATTGCAGAGAAAGGGGGATTGTCTAAGACTGATGCAGGTAAAGCATTGGACGCGACTATTGCTTCAATTGGTGAAGCGTTGAAAAAAGGTGATACAGTAACTTTAGTTGGTTTCGGTACTTTCAGTGTTAAAGACCGCGCAGCGCGTACTGGCCGTAATCCTAAAACTGGTGAAGAGCTTCAAATTAAAGCAAGCAAAGTACCAAGCTTCAAAGCAGGTAAAGGTTTAAAAGATTCTGTTGCATAATAGACTCTGCTCTTAAAACGCGCCTTAGAGGCGCGTTTTTTATTTATTCGAAAAATATCCTACAGTTGTGATTCATTCGGATTTGAATATCAGTTAGAATCGCTTTGAAATAAAATATTGGATTACTCATGGAATCGTTTCGTAAACTCATTAAGGGGTGGCTTGGCAAAGTACTACTTGTTTTATTTTTAGCACCTTTGGCACTTGTTGGTATCGACGGGTACTTTAGTGGTGGAAATAAAGACGGTGTTGCCAAAACTGTTAATGATTTAGAAATTTCAAACAAAGATTTGGAAGCTCAAACTAAAAATTATAAAGAACAATTTTTACAAATGGTTCAGGGTGATGAGTCATTATTAAATCAAGAGTATATTAATAATGCAGCGCTCGATAGTTTAGTTGACCGAGCTTTACTGATTCAACAAGCGAAGAAGTTGGGTATTTCGCTCAGTGATGCACAAATTGAACAGATGATTGCGCAACAGCCGAGCTTGCAAATTGATGGTAAGTTTGATCAGAAGGCATATGAAAATTACCTACGTTCGATTGGTATGACCAGTCAGGCCTTAATTGAGAACTTACGTCAAGATCATGGTTTGAAAATGTTGACTTCAACGATCATTAATAATGCATTGGTCAGTGAACTTGATATCCAACAAATTTCAAATTTACAATCTGAACAACGTGAATTGTATTTGTCATCTGTTAAATTGGATGATTACAAAAAATCAGTGAAAGTGACCAATCAAGAAATTGCAGATTATTACGCTAAACATCCCAACAAGTTTAAGCAGATGGCCTCTGTGGATGTAGATTATGTTGTTGTTTCTCCATCTATGGTTGCCCCTGCAAATACAACGGCTACGGATGAAGAACTACAGCAAGCTTATAAGCAATTTGTTGAGCAGCAAAATAAAAATGCAGTAAAACAAGTTAAGCATGTCTTGATTACTACTGACGCTCGTACTGATGCAGAAGCAGCTAAACTTGCAAACGAAGTATATGCAAAAATTCAAGCAGGGACTTCATTTGCAGATGCGGCTAAACAATACTCTGAAGATCCGACTTCTAAGGCCAATGGTGGTTTGATTGAGGGTTATGCTGCAGGTGTATTTGGTAATGCATTTGATCAGGCAGTAGATGCATCTAAAGGCGTCGTTTCTAAACCTGTGAAAACTGATTATGGCTATCACATTGTGTCATCGACATCTGAGGGCAGTCCAGTACCAAGTTTCGAAGCTGAGAAAGAACGCCTTACTGCAGAAGTCATTAAAAATAAGTCAGCAAATGTATTCTCGGATACAGTGAATGGTCTTAATGAGCTTGTAGTAGACAGCGATGCTTTAGATGTGGTCACTCAAGAAGTGAAAACGGCTAAAGTTATTACGTCAAAAGGTGTGACTTTAGGCACTCAAGACCCTGTTCTTGCTGATCCAGCAGTAAAAGTA
The DNA here is from genome assembly GCF_059515845.1 of Acinetobacter sp. CY79. Lineage (NCBI taxonomy): Bacteria > Pseudomonadati > Pseudomonadota > Gammaproteobacteria > Moraxellales > Moraxellaceae > Acinetobacter > Acinetobacter sp. CY79. The sequence goes on along the minus strand of NZ_JCAKMY010000004.1, from coordinate 71,552 downwards.
AAATTGTTTAATGAGGATGTTAAAAATGGTGATCGTAATGCATCATCAAGTCTTCAGTTGGCGAACGGTGATACGGTGTGGATTAAGGTGCGTGAATATAATGCGGCAGGTGTACAACCTTTAGCAAAAGTAACGCCTCGTGTGAAAACATTGCTCATTAACCAGAAGGCATATGAGGCCGCAAAAGCACAAATCGTGAATGTCTTAGCTGACTTTAAAGCATTGCCAGCTGAGCAAGCTTTAGCGAAAAATAAGCAGTCTTTTGAGCGCGCAGGTGTGTTTACTCGTTCTCAAGGTTTAAAACGTGAAATTGAACGTGCTGCGTTTAGTTTAGCTGCGCCTAAGGCGGGTATGTGGTCAGTAACAACGGCTGCTTTAGCTGACGAAATGGTGATTGTTGCTGTCGCGGATATTCAGAAACCTGATCCAAGTAGTTTAAGTGCTGAAGAAAAACAGCAATTGATTAAGTTGTATCAGGGTTACCGTGGCACTCAATTGTTAAAAGATTATACTGAGTATCTAAAATCGGTTGCTAAGATTAAGTAATTTCTATTGAGTTATAAAAAAAGCGCTACGGCGCTTTTTTTATTTGTTGGATTTAGACCCGTCTGCATAATGTTGTTTTTTGTATTGACTTGGACTCATCAAAAAATGTTTTTTAAAGGCTTGACTAAATGCTGTTTCAGAGCTGTAACCGACTTTATGTGCAATTTGCTGAATGGGCATTTGTCCATTTATGAGTTGTTGACAGGCAAGTCGAAGACGATGTTGTTTGAGATAGCTGAGTGGCGGTTCACCGACAATACGATGGAATAAATCTGCAAATTTTGATCGAGACATAAAACATAATTCTGCGAGGCTTTCTACTGTCCAATGATATTCGGGTTGTCCGTGGATTGCATTAAATGCATTTGTTAGCTCAGGATGAGTGAGTGCCATTAACCAATTTGTGTTTAAATTATGCTGATCGTCTATAATGAATGTTTGATTATTATTAGACTGATTTAAGCCGTTTTCAGAATATTCTGTTGAGTTATTCTTTTGTTGCAGAATAAAGCCTCTCACTGACTCGATGAGCATAATACTCACGACATGATCCATAATTTTATGACGCCCAGGATGATTGTTTTGAGTCTCATTGGCAACAAAATATAGACCGATGCGTAGCCATTCAGGTTCTTGAGCATTTAAGGCATTACGCATATGCAGATAGTTGGGGAGAGCATTAATCAGTGGTATTGCCATGACACTATCTAGATGCGAACGGATCGTAAAAATAAGGCTTTGTGACTTTGTAGATTGATCGCCGAGGTGAATGGCATCATCCCGTAGCCCTCGAAACTGCTGGTCAATTAAATAGTTTTCCACGAGCTTTTGATTTGCATGGCTATGTCCGACATGCTTCATCCCTGAAGGGATAATCACCATATCTCCCGTGTTTAAATGCAGTTCAATGCCATTTTCAAATTTTAAAAATAACTCGCCAAACAGTGCGATATGCGTAATGACACTTTCTTGTTGATTGGATTGAAATGACCAGGTTCCTTGCCCTTGTAAATATAAATATTCGGTTTTTTTAAAATGAATATCCTCGAAAACCTGACTTAAAGCATCCATAACGATTTAATTTCCATTATTAAATTTAATATTATTGTTTTATTGCTGAATTTAAATGTGTTTAAAGGACAATTTCCATTCTAAAAGTGTCAAGGACTGAAGCATAGTTAATTTGGACGATTGCAACTGTAATCCTATTCATCAATCTCTAATGATATGAATAACAAAAATAGAATAGGGAATGCAAATGAATGCGCCTCTAAAATTAGAACAGCATCAGATCAATACTACAGCATTAAAAGGTCTTTCACTGGATAAAAAAAGATACCTTTGGCTGATTAGTCCAGCTTTGCCTGTGATTGGTTTAGGAATATTAGCGGGTTATCATTTTGCGCCGAAACCATTGAAGATTGTTTTTGCATTAGGTGGACCATTGGTGCTTCATGTCATCATTCCAACGATTGATACCATCGTGGGTACCGACAATAACAATCCTAGTCCTGAAGATATTAAATTACTTGAAAAAGATCCGTACTACGCGCGCTTAGTGAAATCTTTTATTCCAATTCAGTACGCAGCCAATATTTACGCCTGTTATTTAACATCGCGTAAAGAAACATCATTATTGGATAAAGTGTTACTCGGCATGTCCATGGGTGCGATCAATGGTATTGCGATTAATACAGCACATGAGTTAAGTCATAAGTCAGGACGTTTAGATCATATTTTATCGCATTTGGCTTTAGTGCCATCAGGTTATAACCATTTTCGTATTGAGCATCCTTATGGGCATCATAAGCGCGCAGCAACGCCTGAAGATCCAGCATCATCTCAAATGGGGGAAACTTTCTATGAGTTCTTGCCTAGAACGGTGATTGGATCATTTAAATCTGCGATAGAAATCGAACGTACGCGTTTAAAGCGCAGAGGATTGTCATTTTGGTCTAAGGATAATGAATTGTTACAAGGCTGGTCGATGTCTCTTGCTTTTCATTCGAGCATGATCGGGATATTTGGAAAAAGGGTATTGCCTTATTTAGCTGTTCAATCGACCTATAGCATTACATTATTTGAAATTATTAACTATATTGAACATTATGGATTATTGCGTCAAAAGGATACGAATGGTAAATATGAGCGGGTTTTACCAGAGCATAGTTGGAATAACAATAATATTGTGACCAATTTATTTTTATATCAGTTACAACGTCATTCGGATCACCATGCATTTCCAACTCGACCATTTCAAGCGCTACGTCACTTTGATGAGGCACCAGAGTTACCGAATGGGTATGCCAGTATGCTATTGCCTGCCTTGATTCCAGCTTGGTGGTTTAAGATTATGGATCAGCGAGTATATGATCACTACAAGGGTGATTTAAACAAAGCCAATATTCATCCTAAAAAACGAAAGAAAATATTTGAAAAATTTGGTTTAAACTTTAATTAGAGTGATCCTTACTGCAATACAAGCCGCAATCAAAACAATAAGCCTATCTTTTAAATAAGCTTATTGTTTATTTGATATTTAGTTAAAAAAATCTATATGACATTGTCCAACTTGGATGGTACGACCATTATTTTGAATAATCCAGTGACCTTGTTTACGGAAAGACTTTGCAGATGCGTAAGTATCTTCCGTGAATTGTAGGAAGGTAATTTGACTATTGATGACTTTAGCTTTGATCGCGAAAGGGGATGTAAACGTATTTTCCAGCTCTACCGATGTGTATGTAAACGTCCGGTAAACCGCAACAGTTTCATCTTCAGAGAGGATATCTGTAATTTGAAAATCATCAACATTCCAGTAGGTTCCAATATTTGAGAAAGTATCAATATAAATTTGGCGTCCTTTGCGTGTACCAGCCCAAGGTTCAATCAAGCCAAGTTCAGGATTTTCAAAATTAAGCGAGGTGTAAATCGCATCTTCGTGTATCAGTGCTTCACTGACATTTTTTACGGTTTCTTTTCCTGAATTGGCTAAGAAGGCTAGAACAACATCTTTAGCTGTTTGGGTTTGGAGTGCTTTCGTAATGTGTCACCTACAGGACAATCATTGGATTGATTAGGGTGAATGTATGTAAATATGTCCAAGCTATAGATCTTTTTCCATTCTGATTTCACAGGCATGGCTATGTCCTGTATTTCCTTTGGGATGATCTAGGTGTTGAAAGCCTAATTTTTCATAAAGCTTTACCGCTTGCCATAATTGCTGAGTCGTTTCTAAATAGATTGAACTAAAACCATTCGATTTAGCAAAATAGACACACTGCTCAATGATTTGTTTGGCAAATCCCAACCGGCGAATATCTTCTAAAAAATACATTTTTTGTAGCTCGAGTATTCCTTCAGCACCTTGCAAAGGAGATATACCACCACCACCCAAAATTGTACTCACTTCGTTTTCAATAACCCAGTATTGCGCATTGGGTTGTGAATACACTGAGTACAAGTCGTCTACGGCTGCATCTGCAACAGCAAATCCTGATTCGGCTGCAAGACCAAACTCTTTAGAAACTTCTCGGATGATATATGCAAGTTGAGTATTATCAGATGGTTGGATAGGGCGAAGTTGATACATATGAAAATAATGAAATTAAAGAAGAGATGAATTTTATAATACCTTATGGTTTTAAAATCCATCTCTTTTCATGTTTTATGATTATTGATTGAGTGCTAGACAAACATTCTATTGAACTTCATTTTATTATTTGAGTTCTCTTGAAGATTTCCCTAATTCACGACGAGCAACAATCAATTGCTGAATTTGTTGAGTTCCTTCAAAGATATCCAAAATTTTAGAATCGCGTGCCCATTTTTCTAACAGTTCATCTTCGTTATAGCCCACACTTGCTGCTAACTCGACACATTTCAATGTAATTTCATTGCATATACGTCCAGCTTTTGCTTTAGCGATAGATGCTTCACGAGAGTTTGGTTTTTTGTTATCGGCCATCCAGGCTGCTTTCAACGTGAGTAAGCGTGCAGATTCCCATTCTCCTTCCATGCGGTAAATCTGTGCTGCAATGTTTGAAGTCTGTAAATAAGGTGTTGCATAGTTTGGATCTAATGAATCTTCAAAAATTTCCTTAATCCGTTCGAGTGAGGCTTTAGAACAACCCACTGCCATTGCGGCAACAAGCGGTCGAGTATTATCGAAAGTCTCCATCACGCCTGCAAAGCCTTTTGCAACATCAATTTCTTCATTACCTAAAAGGTTAGCAGCTGGAACACGACAGTCAATAAAGCTGATCACAGCAGTATCAGATGCTTTAATGCCCAGTTTGTGTTCTAGACGCTCGACTCTCATACCTGGTGTGCCTTTAGGAACGACAAAGGATTTGATTGCAGCACGTCCGAGCTTTTTGTCTAGAGTTGCCCACACCACGACGGAATCTGCACGTTCACCCGAGGTCACAAAGATTTTTTCTCCATTGAGAATGTAATCAGATCCATCTTTGGTTGCTGTGGTACGAATGGCAGCAGAATCTGAACCACAACCAGGCTCTGTAATTGCCATGGCTGCCCAAGTGCCTTTGAATCGTTCCAATTGTTCATCATTGGCTACAGCTGCAATGGCTGAATTACCTAAGCCTTGACGTGGCATAGAAAGCAATAGTCCAGTATCGCCGTAACACATTTCAATGACACCAAGTGCCGTTGACATATTCACGCCATTTTTATTGCCTTGTTGAGTGTCTCCACGTTTATTGACAGCAGCACCGGCATTCATACCATCGCCACCATCATTCATGCCATCCAATAATGAAGCCAGCATGTTGAGCTCTTTAGGATAAGCGTGTTCAGCTTTATCATATTTACGCGAAATTGGGCGAAGTACGTTTAGTGCCGTCTCGTGAGCTTGATCGATAAGCAATTTAAATTTTTTTGGATTTTCTAAATTCATGATTATTTTCCTTTTTATTTATGAATTAAGCATGTAAGCCAGAATGTAAGATCGCAGTCGCACGTAAATCACGATACCAACGCTCAACAGGATGCTCTTTGGTAAATCCGTGACCACCTAAGAGTTGAACACCATCCGTTCCAATTTTCATCGATTTTTCAGCACATAGAATACGAGCTAAGTAAGCTTCACGATGAAATGGTTGACCTGCTTCAGCCAGACTCGCCGCATTGAGAATGAGCATCCGCATAGCTTCTATCTCTATGGCCATATCTGCAATCATGAAAGCGACACTTTGACGATGTGAAATAGGCTCACCAAATGCCGTACGCTCATTGGCATATTGAATGCAATATTTTTTGACTGCTTCGCATGTTCCAACAGCCATTGCACACCACATCAGATTGCCGAGATCTAAGAACTCGCTATAGTTGAGGTCATCATCACCTAAGCGCTCAGCAGGCGTATTTTCAAAGATTAAATTGACCGTTTCCGTTGCTTTTAATCCCATGGCAGGGCTCTTTTTAAAGCGAATGCTCGAATCACGCTTTACAATAAACAGATCGGGTTTACCGTTAAAGTCTGCATTGACTAAAATCAGATCAGCTGTTTCACCAAGTATCACCAATGTTTTTTCACCATATAGCGTGAATTGACCATTTAACTGTGTAGCTTTGGTTTTTAACTGAAACGGGTTAAAAGCTGGAGTCGCTTCTTGAACTGCAAAGGTTGCTTGAATATCGGTGTCTTCTGAGATACTTGAGAGGTATTTATTTTGAATGGATTCGGAGCCCCATAGGGTTATTGCATTGATCACGCTAAATGTAGACAATAAACCCGCTGTAAGGCTGAAATCACCTTGAGCAAGATGTTCAGCAATGAGAATATTACTGACAATATTTTTTTCATTCGCAACACCACCAAAGCTTTCAGGTAGCGCATAATAATTCAAACCTAAATCGTTACCATGTTTCCAAAGTTCAGCGGGGAACTTTTCATGATGATCCGCATCATGTGCAAGGGGGTATAGAACTTCTAACGCAAATTGATTCATCGCATCAGCAGTCATTTGTTGTTCTTCAGTCAAACTTAAATCAAATAAAGATTTCTCTTGATGGGGGAGTCGTTGTTTGGCATTGTTGGGATTCGATTTAAATGCTTTTTGTGTTGCTGTTAAAGTTTTGAAGCCAGCCTTCGAGCTTTGATACAGTGATTTTTCAATGAATCCGCGGAGTTTAAATTGATCCAGTAAATCACTACCTGCAAGTTTGGTGATAAAAGCGAGTCCTAAACCCTGTGCTTTATTTGCGATATTTGTCATTTTTATTTCCCTTTTATATCAATATTGCTCGATTCAGATCAATGAATGTAGAGGCTATTACTAGGGGAATTATGCTGACATGGGAGTTGAATTAAGACTATGTCTAATTTGACATGGAATTGACAATAGATACATATTTCGATAAGTGGTATTTAAAATAATAAGTATTTGAAAATAAAAGATTATGTATTTTTAATTATTTTATAATAAATATTTTTATTGACCAAGATGACAAATATATAATTATCATCTTGGTGGTGAATGGTTGCTTTAATTCAATCTTAGATAAAAGGTTGAATCATTTTACGGACATTGGTTTTGGCTTCAATCACAGTCATAAATGTATAAGCACCAATAAACTTACGGCTAATAAACATAAACTCTTTCGGTGGAACTGAGAAATAACGTGAAGCCATTGATTTTGAAGCGCGTTGCATCACACGACTATGCAACTGGCTTTTTTTCCAATCGTAGCGTTGCTGATCATCCATGACACCTTCAGGTAGATCTGGATTGTTGTCTTTAGAACTAAAAGCTTCAGTTGCGAGTAAAAATACTTTTGCCATATCAGGTTTGACACTGTAAGGCATGCCATCGAAGAACTCATAGCCTGTCATTGAATTCACCATGGCTTCGGCATCATGGTCATAGCCAGCTTTAATTAAATTACGTGCAACCTTGAGTAGCTGAGTATCAAACTGGCGAATTGCACCAAAATCTAATAATACAATTTTATCTTGAATATTTTCGCCATCACCGAGACGTACAAGATAATTACCGAAATTAGGATCGGTCTGCATTTCGCCCCATTCGAATATCTCGCGAACAGCAATTTCTAAGGAAGCTTCGCCGAGTTTATTGCGACGCTCTTGAGGAAGAGACAACATCACTGGACTATTAATTGGTACGCCACGTTCAAAAGTCATGCACAAAACTTGATCGGTACAGTAGTCATCAATGATTTGAGGCACACTATAGCGAGGATCTTCTTTTAAGCGTGATGCGAAGCGACGAGTCGTTTCTGCCTCAATTCGATAGTTAACTTCACGATGCATCATTTCACGAACTTCATCAAACCATTGATCAAATTCACGAGTTTGAGGAACAATACGGGTCAATTTGAGCATATTTTTAAATAAGCTCATATCTGAATCTATCGCACTTGCAACGCCAGGATATTGGATTTTGAGAACCAACTCTAAACCATCGGACTTACGTGTGGCACGATGTACTTGCGCTAAAGAGGCTGTTCCTAATGGCTCATGATCAATATTTAAATCATCAAGTTTAGAGCCGAGCTGTCGGACTAATTGGGTTTTTATAGCAGGCCAGTCTAAAGCGACAGTTTGATTGTTCAATGTATTTAGAGCTTGAGTGATCTCTTCTGGTAGGAAATGTTCACCATACAGCGCCATCATTTGACCAATCTTTACGATTGAGCCTTTAAGCTTGCCAATTTCAGCAACAAGATAGTCCGCTTGTTCCTTCATGGTTTGCTTACGTTTTTTTTCTTTATCTTCTTCACTTGAAAAGATAGAAGTCGCACTAGAGGCTGCCCAACGCGTACCAGCTAAAAAAGATGCCTTTGCAATCGAAAGACGTCGATCCATAGAGGATGTTTTTAACTGTTTGAGCTTTTCATTCTGATCTGACATGAAGATAAAATCCTGTAAGCGAATCGAGCTGATATCCTATTTTAATGAATATTACAGCCAAAGACCGTATTAAAATAGTTCAACTGGTTGAATATCTGATGTAAATAATGTCAATTCAGTCTTAAATTTAAAATAGCCTAAGCAATTTAGAGGTGTTTCTATAGTTTATACGTAATTTTTAATTCAGCACGAGAACTTAATAGTGATTTATTTGAAATCACAAATTGATCGATCAAGATTTTAATATTTTCATCGGAAAAACCTGAAGCATAGCCCTTAACAATGATGATGCTTGGAAGTGAAAAAAATAAATACTTTGCATCATCTAAAGTGGCAGATTGAAAGACCTGATGTTCATTCAAAATTTGCTGAAAAAAGCTTTTTTCCTTTTTGACAATATGAGAATCAGCGTCATTCCAGTAATTAACACGCATTGCCATTAAATTATTGTGTTTATAGCTCATCGGGTTATGCGTCTTAAAGTTGAGTTATGATCTTATATATAGTCATAGCAAGAGTAATTCAAGTTGTACTTAGATCTGTAATGATTGTTTTTTGAAATATTGCTGGAAAAGACAGTTTTGATAGAGGGGAGTGAGGGGTGAATGTTAGGCTAAGCGCTAATAAATATTTTATAGAGCTAATCATTTAAGCGGGTTGTAGAAAAGGGCAGACACAAAAAAGCGAGGTAAAACCTCGCTTTTTTATCTATTGCTGAGACTTTAAGTCTTAAACAGCAACGATATCAACAGCGTTAGGACCTTTAGGACCTTGAGTTACGCTGAATTCAACTTGTTGGCCTTCAGCCAAAGTTTTGAAACCAGAACCTTTGATTTCGCTGAAATGAGCAAAAACGTCAGGACCGTTTTCTTGTTGAATGAAACCAAAACCTTTAGTTTCGTTGAACCACTTTACAGTACCTTTAACAGTATTAGACATAATAAAACCCTATTGAAATTTGATGTTTTGAGTAATGAAACTCATTTGTAACTTTGAAAAAAAATGAAACTTAAAATCTGAAACCAAACGTAGGATTATGACTAACACTGCGAAATAAAAGATTTACCGAAACAACATAAATTTTCTAGTTAGCCAGAATTATACACGATAAAAAAATAAAGACGACTGTTAAATAACAAAGTTTGGTTATTTTTTCGTATATCGATATCAAAAAATGTAAAAAACAACCTTTTTGAGCATAAAACCTTTCGAAAGTGAAAGATTCTGTCTACAGAGTTTTATCATTATCACTAAAACGCGCTATTATAAGCCGCTTTAAAAATTTACCTATTGGAGATACCTTAAGTGGATCAACTGACGATTAGCCCTGAACACTTGCAGGAAGCTGCTGATAATTTAACAACAATTCGTGATTTCATTCGTTTTGGTGTAACAGCACTACGTCAATATGATGCACATTTAGGTCAAGGTACTGAAGATTTCTTTGCTGAAAGCTCTGCATTGGTTCTTCAAACGCTTGCTTTAGATTGGAATGCTAACCCAGAAATTTTGGATTCAAAATTATTACCAAGCGAAAAAGCTGAATTTATCAGTTTACTTGAACGCCGTATTAATGAAAAAGTGCCAACGTCTTATTTATTAAACTTGGCCTATTTCTGTGACAAACCATATTATGTCGATGAGCGTGTATTGATTCCGCGTTCTCCCATTGCTGAATTGATTAACAATCGTTTTGCACCTTACTGTTTAGATGAAAATCACCAACCACGTGAAGCTGCTAATAATTTACCTGAAAATCCAAATCCAAAAATGCCACGTCGTATTTTAGATATGTGTACAGGTTCAGGTTGTATCGCAATTGCATTGGCTTATGCATTCCCAGAAGCCGAAGTCGATGCTACAGATATTTCAAAAGAAGCATTAGAAGTGGCTGCAATCAATGCAGAACATCATAACAAACAGTTCGAAGTGGCTTTGCTTGAGTCTGATTTGTTCTCGAAAATTCCTGCTGAAAATCAGTATGATTTGATCGTTTCAAATCCTCCGTATGTAGATGCTGAAGATATGGCAGATTTACCTGCTGAATTCTTACATGAGCCTGAGCTTGCACTTGCGGCAGGGCAAGATGGTTTGGATTTGGTTCGTAAAATGTTGGCTCAAGCGGCAGATTATTTAACTGAAGATGGTTTGATTGTGATTGAAGTAGGTAATTCTGAGTGGGCAATGCGTCAGAACTTTAATACTGTCGATTTCTACTGGTTACAATTCCAAAAAGGTGGTTCAGGTATTTTTGCGCTTACAGCAGCACAGTGCCGTGAATACCGTGATTTATTTATTCAATCTGTTCAAGCATAAGGAGTCATGATCGTGGCAGGTAATAGTATTGGACAACTTTTCCGTGTAACGACGTGTGGTGAATCTCATGGTGTTGGGCTCATGGCGATTGTCGATGGTGTACCGCCGGGGATTGAACTTACTGAAGCTGATCTACAACATGATTTAGATCGCCGTAAACCTGGAACTTCTAAGTTTGCTACACAACGGAAAGAACCAGATCAGGTTGAAATTATTTCAGGTGTCTTTGAAGGTAAAACAACAGGGACTTCGATTGGTTTATTGATTCGTAATACGGATCAAAAATCAAAAGACTATGGAAATATTGCACAGACTTTCCGTCCTGGTCATGCGGACTATACTTACACACACAAATACGGTTTCCGTGATTATCGTGGTGGTGGTCGTTCAAGTGCGCGTGAAACAGCAATGCGTGTTGCAGCTGGTGCAATTGCAAAAAAATATCTCGCTGAAAAATTTGGTATCGTTATTCGTGGTCATGTGACTCAAATAGGTACTGAAAAAGCAGAAGTGTTGGATTGGAATGAAGTTCCAAATAATCCATTCTTCTGTGGGGATATAAATGCAGTGCCTCGTTTTGAAGCTTTAGTCACATCATTGCGTGAACAAGGCACCAGTTGTGGCGCAAAGCTTGAAATCATTGCTGAAAAAGTTCCTGTCGGCTGGGGTGAACCTGTCTTTGATCGTTTGGATGCTGATATTGCGCATGCCATGATGTCGATTAATGCTGTAAAAGGCGTTGAAATTGGTGATGGTTTTGCAGTGGCTGAACAGTTTGGTCATGAATCACGTGATGAGTTGACGACAGATGGCTTTCTTGCAAACCATGCGGGCGGAATTTTAGGTGGTATTTCATCAGGTCAAAATATTCGTGTCGCTATCGCATTGAAACCTACAGCATCGATTACGACTCCTGGTAAAACCATCAATCTTGATCGTGAAGATACTGATGTATTGACCAAAGGTCGTCATGATCCATGCGTGGGGGTTCGTGCAACACCTATCGCTGAAGCGATGTTAGCGATTGTATTGATGGATCACTTCATGCGCCATCGAGCACAAAATGCAGATGTTATTTCTCCGTTTGAACCGATTGAACCAAAATAATTTATGATCCATATAAAAAAACCAGACTTTAAGTCTGGTTTTTTTATTTATAAATTTTACTGCTTTATTTGACCAGTGTAACCCTTAAGAAAAGTAAGATAAGCAGAAGATTTTTCACCATTGTCTTTCAGAATAGGACGTGAAATCTCTTGTTTATCTGTGACTAGTTTCAAGTCAATTTTTTTAGCATCTTTGAACGAGTTTAAGAAACTCACTGGAACGCGGATAGCATTACTTGAAGTGATTACACCTGCATTGGTAACATTTTTGGTTGAATCAATTGTAGAGTAAATATAGGGTTGATCATCGACTAAGAAAACCATCTGTTTGATGTTATAAGCTGAAGAATCGTTAATTTCAGCTGTGATCTTAAATCCATCACGCGTTTCATCGTTCCAACGTAATGCTAACTCAGGGCAAATCTCATCTGCTGCACAGATAAGTGGCCCTTTAGTGACAATTCGATCGGCAGGATTATTGACGCATCCACCTAAAATAAGCAAAGAAGTAATAAGTGCTAACTGAATTTTCATGAATTGACCTTATAATCGAGTTTTTATAACCAAGAGACATTTTTTAAACATTACTCATTAAATGTTCTTCTATGGCATTAAGTATTACTTTTGAAAATTGTACCAAATAAGTATAAAAAAAACTCTCACAATATGCATTGGAGAGTTTTTTATTTAAACTTTAAAATTACTCAGAGTGACCATAGCCATTTTTAAAAGTTTTGTAAGCGAAAGACTCTTTACCATCTTTAAGCACAGCGTGGGTAATGTCACCTTTATCTGTACCAACTGTCACAATAATTTCTTTTGCTTTGTTAAAGCGATTGATAAAACTCAAAGGTACTTCAATAAAGTTTGATGAATTCGTTAAAGTGCTATTTAGAACGGAACGTGTAGACGGTGTAGCAGAAGCTGTAAAGGGAAAAGAGTTACCATCGATTTGGAAATCTACACGCTGGATATTAAATTGTTGCTGATCGTACAAATCTGCAGTCACTTTATAAAGTGTATTATTTTGTCTTTTCCAATCGAAAGTAAGCTCTGTACATGGTTTGCTTGCTTCACAGATCACCTGACCTTTAGTTTCGACACGCGTAACAACATCGCTAGGTTTGAAGTCTATGACATTTGAGCTTAAAGATTTTACCGTTTCTGCTTCTTCTACTGGCTTGTTCTTAGAGATAACTAAACATCCTGAAAGCGAAAACGCTGTAATTAAAGCAACAACTTGTAATTTCATTATTATCAACCATTATATCATTTAGTTCTTGTTAATGATTAATTTAACATAAATAAAGAATAAGTGTGATGTAGTTACCATAATTAATTATGAAAAATTGTAAAGATCTTCTTACAAACTAAATGGGTATTAAGTAAAAACTTACTTTTTCAAGATTACATATTGGGTTGATATAGAGCTAATTCGGCAGTGAATTTATTTTTTGGCTACTTTGAAGGTATGCAAAAGTACGCGTACTGTCCAATTGAGTCTTAATCTTATTTGATCTGGTTAAAAAAGCTGATATAACTAAAAATAAAGGGTGACGTAGAAGGCTAAACTTTATGAAAACTACAGTGAAGTATGTTGTGCTTAAAAGCAAAGATTATCAGTTGGGAACGCCACTTTTTGAGGAAGATCTTGATGTAAGTCAAAGCTACTTTGATGAGATTCCTTCAATTATCAAATTTCAGAACCATGACTTTAAAGTAAAATCTAAAGAGTTAGTTCGCAAGCAAATTTTTGATGAGTTTGAAGAGTCTCAAACAATACTGGTTAAAGTGATTGCTTTGCATGATTGATCCACCGGTTTGATTACTGAATGATTAAAACAGAAGAAGGTTGAATTTGATTCAACCTTTTTTATTGAGTATCGAGTTTACACCATCGCTAAAATTCTAACTTATATTTCTAAGCACTAAATTTAACTGCAGCTAAGAGTGATCTAATGTTTAACTTTTCTATACAACACAGGCTTGCAGGCTTTTACTTTTTCTACTATTCAATCGTAGGCACATTTATGCCTTATTGGAGTCTTTATCTCCAAGATCAAGGTTTTAGTTATTCTGAAATAGGAATATTAAGTTCAATCGCCGTATTAACTCGATTTGTTGCACCCTTTATATGGGGCTGGATCGCAGATAAGACGGGTAAGCGCATGCTACTTGTACGTATCGGGACATGGATGGAGGCTTCAGTTTGGTTCGCTATTTTTGTGATACCTAATGATTTTCAGTCTATCGCTTTATTGATGTTGATTTTTAGTTTTTTTCAGAATGCAATCTTGGCTCAATTTGAGGGTGTGACGCTATTTTGGCTAGGAGATCAGCGCGAAGCCCTATACGGTAAAGTGCGTAAATGGGGATCCATTGGTTTTATTGCAGGTGTATTTTCGATAGGGGCACTTCTTGACATTATTCATATTTCATTCTTACCTATTTTGTTGTTGAGTATCGCATTTTTAACTTTCATTTGGTCGTTCAGTATTAAAGAGCCATGTAATGCTCCTCAGGCACAAAAGAATTTGGAGTCAATATTTTCAGTCCTCAAACAACCAATTGTTTATTCGTTATTCTTAATTGAATTCATCATGCTTTTTGCTCAAGCTCCGTTTTATAGTTTTTATAGTAATTATTTACAGATGGCGGGTTTCAGCACGACAATGATTGGCTTTTTATGGGCAAGTGGTGTGATTGCAGAAATTATTATGTTTGCCTATGCCAATACATTGTTGATGAGGTACAGCTGGCGTACTTTAATCATGACGTGTTTAGTGATGACTGGACTGCGATTCATTTTTGTTGGATTATTCGCGAGTTCATTTTGGATGCAATTGTTTTCTCAAAGCCTGCATGCATTTAGTTTTGGCTTATTTCATTTGATCGCGATGCGTATTATTTTTAATCACTTTAGTATTGGACAGCAAGGTAGAGCACAAGCGTTGTACAGCACCATGTGGGGGCTTGGGGTCGCGAGTGGAAGCATCTTAGCTGGCTATTATTGGGATAGGTTTACACCTGAATTGGTATTTATCATTGCGGGGAGCTCAACCTTTTTTGGATTCCTGTTTGTAAAGGGAATTCCTTCAACAAAACAATAGTCGTAATTTGATGCTAAATTTTGATGTTCAATATAAGGAACTCATCTTTAATTAAACATAGTCCAATTTATTTTTTAAATCAGGCTCAATACATAAACGATTTCTACCTTTTTGTTTTGCTTCATAAAGTGCATGATCTGCACGATTAATTAATTGCTGGAAAGGGACACAGAAAGGCAAACTTTGATGACTTAAACCAATGCTGACACTGACATTCAGCTTTGTGCCATCATTTAAAAGAATCGGTGTTTGAGCAACCACATCACAGATTCTTCGTGCGATTTCAATACTGTGTTGCAAGCTGACATCTTTAAGTAAGATTGCAAATTCCTCGCCACCAATACGACCAAATAAATCAGAAGATCGGATTTGAGATCGAACCATACGAGTGAAATCTTGTAAAACTTTATCACCCGCAGCATGTCCGTAGTTATCATTAATTTTTTTGAAATAATCTAAATCAAGCAAAAGAATTGAAACTGTTTTTGCTGTATTTTTTGAAACTTGATGTTGAACTGTACGCTCACTTTCTTCATAAAAGTAACGACGATTCATCGCTGTCGTGAGTCCATCATGATTGGCAAGATAAAGAATCTGATGGTAGAGTTTTTGACGATTTAAACTGATAATTGCCAATGTTAAGGGGCCTAGTGCCAACATAAACAAGCCAATACGCACCGATAATGTTGTCGCAATATAAGCATCTGGTGACTCGGCTAAATAATAAACGCTGATACTGTTATACATAAACATAGCGACAAAACAATTGATGATCGCTACAAAAAATAAATTGTAGGTTAATGCTGCCCAAATCAAAGCGCCGATTGGGAACATAATTGCGCCTGGACCGATAAAAAAGTGTGTCAACGTCACAGACATGATGACCGCGAGAAGGGGAAAGCTATTTTGAAGATTAAGGCTCTGATTTTTTTTGTCAACCAAATAACCTTGAATATCCTGCTTACGTGGAATTGCTAAAATAATAGGAAGGAACGCGACAAAATTTAAAATTTCACCTGTCCACCACATGCCAAAGTCGATCCAAATACGATCCATCGCCATAAATGTATTTGGAATATGTGGAATGGTGAGTACGGCAAAAATTGAGCTAATTAAACAGCCACCAAATGAGCTAATAAGGAATAAAAACAAGAAGGTTAAACCCTTATTGTATTCTTTGTAATTTAATTTGAATAAGCGAATAAATAGTAGGGTAACTAATGGATTGATTAAATTTGCGATGGTTAAAAATAGCGTTAATATAAAATAATTGCCTGTTAATAAATCGGCGAGCATAAATCCAGAAAATGCACCAAACCAACCACCCATATTATTTAGATGAGGAAATCTTAACAATATTCCCAATAAAATGGCATTTGCTGGCCAAAAAATGGAAAGAAATGCGAGAGGGCGTCCAAAAATTCCTGCAAGACAGCACAGCATGACAATTGTGCCTATAATTAAAAAGGCTTTAGTGTTTTGCTGTACGAATTGATGTGAGGAATCAGTAAATATGGTCAATGCATTTACCTGTTATTTTTCTATCGAGATTGATCATAAGAAATGGTTAGATCATAGCTGTAGCATAGCTTGATAATTTTTATAATCAATAGTTTAGCTAATGCAGTAAGTATATTATTTTATCAGCTTTGTGTCATGTCTCATCCTTTCAATCTAAAAGTTGAATGGCGTCAAAGCAAATTCTTCACGTTGAACTATTAGCCGGTTATTCAGTAGAGAGTATTTATGTATGAACCGTAGTAAAGCGCAATGAATTTTTGTTTATATCGCGTTAAATGCTTAATAAAAATATAGTTAATTATGTTACTTTTAACAAAAGAATTTTTTAACAGATGTCGTATGAAAAAGTCAGGTATTCTGATTACATTATTTTTAGGTTTTGTCGCTGTTACACATGCAGATTTACCTGTTCCAACACCGCAAAAAAATGTTGAAGCTCAAAAGGAAAATTTAATTGGCGTATATACACGTCCTGAAATCTTAGGATTATGGGGAATGAATATTCCTCAGAATAAGAAGTGCGTTGAATATTATAACTTTAGGAAAGGGAATGAAGTTGTAGTTAATAGCGCTCAAGAGTGGTCGATCGGTCAGTTCGATTATCAACCTTCTCCAGATAATACGCTCACTAAACTTCCAACGTTATTGATCCAAGTGAATTATGAAAATAATGCGATAGATTGTTCTGGGAATAGAGTGGATCAGGCTGGTGAGCTGTCACAGTACTTTGTTAAATGGAATACGCCTAATCAGATTGATTTTTGTGCAACAGAACAAGGTAAGGATTGTTTTGCGACATTAAAGCGAGTTTTGCCTTAAGATTGACTTGGACCATAGTGTGTAAAAATATTTTTTCAAAGTTTTAAATAAAAAAAGCCTCTAATTTATAGAGGCTTTTTTATAGATTATGTAATGAGTCTAAGCTTCATCTTGTCCTTGAAGTTTCTTCAGTAGATGATTTTCAAGATAGTGAATATCCATTGCTTGTTTAGCAAAGTTTTTATCTTCAAGAATTAAATCTTTATGAAGCGGAATATTGGTTTTAATTCCGGTCAAAATGATTTCATCTAATGCTTGCTTCATTCGCGCTAACGCTGTTTCACGATCTTTGCCATGTGAGATGAGCTTGGCAATCATGGAATCGTAATACGGAGGAATGCTATAACCTGGGTAAATATGAGAATCTAAACGAATACCCGCACCACCTGGTGTATAAAACTGTTCAATTTTACCCGGTGATGGTAGGAATGTAGTTGGATCTTCAGCATTGATACGGCACTCAATCGCATGACCTTGAATTCGAATATCTTCCTGTTGAAGATTTAAGCCTAGTCCACCTGCAACACGAAGCTGTTGTTCAATAATATCAACACCAGTGACCATTTCAGTGACAGGATGTTCTACTTGAACACGTGTATTCATCTCAATAAAGAAAAATTCACCATCTTCAAATAAGAACTCAAATGTTCCCGCCCCACGGTATTGCATCAATTCACAAGCTTTAACACAGGCTTGTAAAATTTCAGCACGTGCATCTTCAGGTAGGTTAGGTGCTGGAGCTTCTTCCAATACTTTTTGATGACGGCGTTGAAGTGAACAATCACGGTCATATAAATGTATCGCATGTCCATTACCATCACCGATGACTTGTACTTCTACATGGCGTGGCTTTTGTAAAAAGCGTTCCATATAAACTGTGTCATCGCCAAACCACATTTCAGCATCACGCTGTGCAGCTTGAACCGATTCGAGTAGCGTATCTACGCGTTCAACAATACGCATACCACGACCACCACCACCAGCAGCAGCCTTAACGATCAGTGGAAAACCAATTTCTTTCGCTTCAGCCAATGCATTATTTGGTGTGACCGCATGAGCAGATCCAGGTACAGTTGGTACACCTGCTTTACGCATAGCGTTAATCGCTGAAACTTTATTACCCATGAGGCGAATATGTTCAGGACGTGGCCCGATAAAAATGAAACCTGAATTTTCTACAATTTCTGCAAATTCAGCATTTTCGGACAGAAAGCCATAACCTGGATGGATTGCATCAGCGCCTGTAATTTCTGCAGCAGTAATAATCGCAGGAATATTGAGGTAACTTTCGCTACTTGCGCCAGGGCCAATACACACAGCTTCATCTACGAAACGTAAATGCATCAAATCTTTGTCAGCATCTGAATAGATACCAACGGTTTTAATACCGAGGGTTTTACAAGCGCGAGTGATGCGCAGGGCAATCTCACCGCGGTTTGCAATTAATACTTTTTGCAACATGTCGTCCCCCAAGTATTACGCGCGGTAGCGGAATAGCGGTTGACCGAATTGGATTACATCACCATTTTTCACTAAAATTTCTTCAACCACACCGCTTTGAGTTGCCTCAATTGGGTTCATGATTTTCATTGCTTCAATGATACCCAGCGTTTCACCCGCTGAAATCGTTTGACCAACATTTACAAATGGTGCTTCGCCTGGGCTTGGCGCTGCATAGAACACACCCACCATTGGAGAGGTTTCAACAGCACCGCGAGAAGCAGCTTTAATCACTGGAGCTTCAGGTGCAGCAGCTTGAAGAGGAGCTACGCCAGCTGCAGCAATTGGATTACGACGGGCTAAAGCAATAGATTGATCACCTTCTTTAACTTCGATTGACTGTAAATCAGATTCAATCATTAAGTCGATGAGCTTTTTGATTTTGCGAATATCCATGGATTCGTATTCCTAAGATTTTGTAGAAGTTGAAGATTGAATTTTTTGAGTGGCATGACTCAGCGCAAAAGAATAGCCTTGTGCACCTAAGCCGCAGATTACGCCAACCGCTTTATCTGATAAATATGAGTGATGTCTAAATGCTTCACGTGCATGCACATTGGACAGGTGTACTTCTATAAAAGGAATAGCAACACCTAAAAGTGCATCTCGAACCGCCACAGAGGTATGTGTCAATGCAGCAGGATTGATAATGATGAACTGAACGCCGTCGGTCTGTGCCTGATGGATACGATCTACAATTGCACCTTCCCAATTGCTTTGGAAAGTTTCAAGCTGAATTGATAGTTCTTGCGCTTGTACGCTTAACTGTTGATTGATATCTTCAAGAGTCAAATAGCCATAAACTTCTGGCTCACGCTTTCCTAGCAAGTTTAAATTCGGTCCATGTATGACCAAAATGGTCGAGCTCATGAAGACTGCTCCAAAATGTATGTTATGCAAATATTTTGCAAGATGCTTGCAAAGTTTGCCTATTATGGCATGTTTTTTCGCTTAAATTTGCTAAATCATTCAAAGCAGGCAAAAAGACATATCAATTTTTCGTAGGGTATTTTGCAAACTTTGTAAGGATTGCTCAATGCTAAAATATGACATTTTTATTATTTTTTCGTATGAGTGCTAGGTCAGCGAGACTGACAAAATCTATTGTTTCTATCCTTTTATTTATAGCTGATTACTCAAAATTTTTATTTGATTCATATTTATATGAGTATGGAGAAGCAAGGTGAGGGGAAGCTCTATCCGTATTTCCCAATAGAGTCACTATCAATTGCACATAAAAGATGAATTAGGATGAAAACTTTAATTCAGACTTGTAAATACCTAGAGAATGTATTTAGGTAGAAACAGAACAGCATTGGACGTGATTAATACTGGTTAATGAAAGCTGTATTGTTAGGAATTAAAATTATTTAAATAAATATAAATCAATAGCTTGAGTTGCTTATATTTTATTTATTTATTTTTAAGATTAGATCTAAAGCTTGAAATTTAAAGTTACTCTGATCGTATAAAAGATAAGGATTAAAAAATCATCTTGATTCAAATTTATTATGTTTAAGGCTCTACTGGGTTTGAAAGGTTTGCTTTAGATTTCATCAATGAAATTAATCTTAGTATGCAAGCCGATTAAAAATATTAAGGCTTACTAGTAGAATCATTTAACGAATCTATTCGACTGGCTGATTCTTTCATATTTCTGTATAGAAATTGCAAATATAGGAAATATTCATTGAAAAGGTAATTGGCAAAAATGCAGTTTATATTTGATTTGGAGTTGCTCAGACAACGAAATTTCTAGATTTAAAAGGAGATTCTCGCTTTTAGTTTGTTTTGATCTTGGAAAAGTAAATCTTACTCATCCTAAGAATTCAACAATCGTCTTTGATTCAGTTGTACGCTATCCGGCAACAGCATAGAATGAGCAGAAATTTATGATGAAAACGGGATCATCTATGTTGCAAGATTTTATTGAAGAGCAGAAATTGGTTTGTGAAGAATTTGATTCTGCATATATTAAAGTCAAAGAAGATGATGTCGTGGCGGTCGCCAAACATACATTGGACAAAGAGCCGATAGTTGGTTTACGTAAAAAGCCTGAAACGGATGAAAATGTATGTTGGTTTATATATGGTGGAGAGTTAGAAGAGGGTGAAGACTTCTTTGAAACCATGACTGTCAAAGCTTTAGAAGAAATACTGCCTGAAGCTATTCCATATTTGGCCTTAGAGACAGGTTTCCGTTTCATGATCGATCGTGATGATTATGAAGATGTATGGAAAGCAGAACCTGATTTGTCTTAATTTCCAATGAAATATTATGATCTAAAAAAATTGTGCAATATTGTAGATATTCTTCGATATTGCCTAACGGTCAGTGGATTGTCTTTAGCAACCACTTTGTACGCCGTTGAGTATTCTTCTGAAAAATATTCCTTAGTGGAATATACTCGGCACATTGATCAGCAGATCGCAATTGTGAATCAGACCAAGTTAGTATTGGATGATCCTGAAGCAAAGCCCTCTGTACTAGATCAAAAGAATGCTTTATGCCAAAGAATCGAAGCATATAAGAACATCCAAGAACTGAGTCAAAAGCATTTGGATTATGAAAATGCTTTTGGCTTGAAAATGGTTGCAGAGCTATTTCTTGATCAGCAGCAACAAAGCTTTGCACGAGCTGGTATGAATGAAACCGCATTTTGTGGCAATACTAAAAAATGATTTGTCTGAAATTGACATAAAAATGGCTGAAATTGATAAATCTAATGTATCTATACTGCTTGGATTAAAGTGAAGCACATCTATTTATTTCCCTGATCCGATGTGCTTCATTTTAATTTTCTCTCTTTATTTCTTATTATTCTCGTTTTCATCTTTATGTCTTATTTGCCTTGCCTATAGGCAATTCGCAGGCTTTGGCACACCCGCTAATCGACTTAAATGACGCGCGACTAAGCCTGTATTAAACTTTTCTTGTAACACAGCATTATTAATTTCAGGACTCAGCACTTTCATTAAAAATTTAATCAGTGGGCGGGTTGCTGGCGAATGTCCAAATTGTGCATAAAACTGGCGAACAGCTTCGAGTACTTCAAAATGCCATTCGGTCAATTCTAAATCTAAAGTTTGAGCTAAAGTCTGAGCGACCTCATGGTTCCAAATCGTGTAATCAATCAAATGACCATCTTGATCTAAGGCTAAATTGATATTTTCACTCATTTAAAGCATCCATAATGATAAAAGCTAAATCAAATTATTTTAAGGTGACACATCGCTTAAAATTTAAAACTAAATCAGAAAACTGATCATAATCAATGATTTTAATAACAGATGAATCTAGGTTTGGAAGATTTTCAGCGTCATTTTCAAGGACATACAGATTTGAATACAATTCAATATCTTTAGATTGACTCAAAAATACGGCATCACCCATCAATACAATAGAATCATCGCTTTGAATCATTTGATTGAGTTTATTCAAAACTGTTTGAGTATTGGCATAATTGGCTTGAATTAAATACAGCGTGTGATTAGACATATCCATTACCAATATAAAACGTGATCAAAAGACTGAATGAATTGAGCATCAAGTTGGATGAACGCTATGTCTTGTTCAGAATGGACAACAAAAGCATCATCCTGATTTTTATGCTCGATTAAAATAGGCGTTAAATCATAAAACTCAAAGCTATCCACCATATTTGATGCGAGTTTAAAGGCATGTTTAAACTGATCAAAACTCAGATCAGATTTGAGTAAACTGAGCGCGCCATCTTGTAACAATACTTTAACTTCACAACCGAAAGTCGCTAAAACCATGGTCGCTGATAAGCTTTCATGTATTTGTAATGTATTAAGATTTGATTGAGTTAATATAACCAATACAGTTTTCAAACAATTTACCTTTCAATTGCAACAGTCAAATAAAAATAACAACTTAGAATTGGATTAAGCGTTCAGTAGATTGAACGGCATCTGCCAGTTCACCTAATCCGACCAGCTCAAATTGCGACGCGAGATTATGGGTAGAAATTTGATGGCGTTGTGCATTTTCTTCGTCTGTAATGCCTCGTGCTAATGCAGCGCTGACACATACAGGTAGTTTAATATCTAATTTTTGCCATTCCTTCATCAAATTACGTTGATCATCAGGAACCCATTGTAAGTTATTCGCAACAGCAACGCCGTCTTGATAGAAGAACACTCGAAAGGGTTGATGTTTGGATTTTAAGGCTTGTGCAAGTCCCAAAGCATGCCATGCATGAATTGAACTCGGCGCAGAGGTAATTAGCAATAATGTACTCATTGGAACTTCACATTGAGGAATGTACACAAATGAAATGCAACATTCTGACTTCATAACAAAAGGGTAGTATACAATGATTTTAGTGACTGGTGGTTTAGGCTTTATAGGCTCTCATGTCGTTTTAAGCTTGTTGGCTCAAGGTCAAGAGGTTGTCATTGTTGATAATTTAGCCAACTCAAGTTTACAAGTATTAGAAAGACTCGAATATATTTCAGGAATGTATGTACCTTTTGTTAAATTAGATGTTCGTAACACACCTGCGTTAAATAAAGTATTTGAACAATATTCAATTGATGCAGTCATTCATACTGCGGCCTTTAAATCTATAGAAGAATCTCGTCTCAAGCCGCTTGAATATTATAATGACAATATCAGTTGCATCATGAGCTTATTAAGATCGATGCAAAGAACAGGTGTACGAAATTTGGTGCATTTGTCGAGTCTTGCCGTGTATGGTCAATCCAGTTTAGAACTCAATGAAACGACACCATTTAATTTTAATAATTCAAATCCCTATATTAAGTCTCAACAAATGATTGAGGAAATTATTCGGGATACAGTGAAAACTGACAACGAGTGGAAGGTCGCTATTCTTCGTATAGGAAATGTCGTAGGTGCATTTGAACAATCGATATTGGGTGAATACGTGCAACCTTTACCTAAAAATATTGTTTCATTAGCTTTACAAGTGGCGACTTTACAAAGAGATTATATCGAGCTTCAACAAAGTGCTCTGACTCATGATCAAACTGCAGAGCGAAGTTTTGTACATGTACTGGATGTCTGTGATGCGATATTTGCGAGTTTATTTTGGTTTAATCATCAACAAAATGTCTGTGAATCTTTCGATATCGGTGCACATCACCTATCAATACAACAGATTTTGGCGGAAATTGAAAAAGTAACAGGACAGCAGATCAAAACCATCGAGGCGCGTTATTCATTTGATGAACTCGATCAGATTGGCTCGAATAGTACCAAAGCGATGCAAGTTTTAGGTTGGAAAGCCAAAAGATCCGTAGAGCAAATGATTCAAGATCAGTGGAGATTCTACCAAAGTATTTTAAATCCGAGTTTATAAAGAATTGATGGTGCTTGTGCTTCGACAGACGAATGATCGATTTAATGCACAGATATTAAAATACTGATCACGTACAGATCATTAAACATTCATAGCGAATCTCGATATAAAATAAGAATAGTAAATGAGAATTATTTGCAATAATGTAAATTAGGACTATGATCAAGACAAGACTCGAAACAATATCGTTTAAAGCGAAAATTAAGCTCAAATTGAAAAACGAGTTAATAAACCATTAAAAGACACGTTAATTGATAACAGAAATAGAGGTGAATCATGCAAACACGTATTGAACATGACACGATGGGCGAAGTAGAAGTACCAAGTGAAGCGATGTGGGGTGCTCAGACTCAGCGTAGTTTGCAAAACTTTAAAATTGGTGGTGAGCGTCTACCTCGTGCAATGATTCGAGGTATGGGCTTAGTCAAAAAAGCGGCTGCAATCACCAATGCAGAATTGAATCAGATTCCTCAAGAGCTCTCGCATTATATTGTTGGGGCTGCAGAAGAAGTCATTGATGGGAAATGGGACAGCCAATTTCCATTGGTGGTTTGGCAGACAGGTTCAGGTACGCAAAGTAATATGAACTGTAATGAAGTGATCGCCAATGTTGCCAATCAAAAGTTAGGGAATCCTTTAGGCGCGCAAAAGCCTGTTCATCCCAACGATCATGTCAATCGAGCACAATCAACCAATGATTCGTTTCCAACTGCGATTCATGTGGCATCGAGTCTATTGATCAATGAATTATTGATTCCTGCCGTTAAAGCTTTACGTGAAACACTGAATCAAAAATCTGAAGCATTTTCAGGGATTGTAAAGATTGGTCGTACACATCTTCAAGATGCAACGCCGTTAACATTAGGGCAAGAGTTTAGCGCTTATGTATCGCAGTTGGATCATGGTTTAAAACGTTTAAATCAAGCCTTAGAGGGATTATATGAATTACCCCTCGGTGGAACGGCTGTGGGTACAGGTTTAAATGCACATCCTGATTATGCTATAAAAGCTGCTGAACAATTGGCGACATTAACTGGATTACCTTTTGTGACTGCGCCGAATAAGTTCGAGGCACTGGCAGGGCGCGATGCTGCTGTATTTGCTTCAGGGGCATTAAAAACTTTGGCTGTAAGCTTAAATAAAATTGCCAATGATGTACGTTGGTTAGCCAGTGGTCCGCGCTGTGGTTTAGGTGAGTTACGTATTCCTGAAAATGAACCTGGTTCTAGTATTATGCCGGGCAAAGTAAATCCGACGCAGAGTGAAGCAATGACCATGGTCGTGGCTCAAGTATTGGGTAATGACACGACCATTAACGTTGCCGGGGCATCAGGAAACTTTGAGTTAAACGTGTTCATGCCAGTGATTGCATATAACTTAATTCAATCGATTCAGCTCTTGGGCGATGCTTGTAATAGTTTTAATGAGCATTGCGCCGTGGGGATTGAACCAAACCTAGAGAAAATAGATCACTTCTTAAATGATTCTCTTATGTTAGTGACTGCGCTGAATCCCGTGATTGGTTATGAAAATGCCGCTAAAGTGGCTAAGACGGCTTATAAGGAAGGCAAGACTTTAAAACAAGTCGCTGTAGAGCTTGGTTTAGTAACACCTGAACAGTTTGATGAAGTTGTTGTTCCTGCAAATATGGTTTCACCTAATGCAAAATAAGATCAGTTTCAGAATAGATTTAATTTGAATCAAAATGCAATAAACCCTCTATTTGGAGGGTTTATTATTTAGAAACAATAAATTTTTTGCAAAATTGCTTTCTGCCAGATTCACTGTCGATGAGTTTGTAGATAAAGCGATCATAAATATTTCGATGTTTAAGATCGTTAAAATTCTGTTTGAAATCAGCTTCTAGAACAATTCGCTTGAAATACAAATTTCGTTTAACTTCAAAATCATTTAATTCATTTTTCATCTCAGCCTCTATAGGGGTTGTGTAAATGATCTCTAAGAACCCAAACCTCATTGTTTAAAATAATCTTATTCCCTTCATGGAGAGTTAAAATTTCACCATAGAATCCTGTCATGTGGGTAAAAATACCTTTTTCATTATAGTTCGCCCAAGCGCATCTGCACTCACTATGATTCGATTCTTTAAAGAACGTTAAGAGGATCTGAGGGTATTGTGAATTCATATAATTATTGAATTTTGTGAAAAAACTCATAATCATTTTCTACAAAATATACATCACCTGTGGATGCAAGTTTCCATTGTAATGTGCCTCTGATTCGAGTGAGTTCTTGATTTAGATTATTAAATAACTTAATCATTAAATTACTGTCATTAAATTGTCCAGAATACTGGATGATGGGAAGTGTATGAAAATCCTCATACATTTTATGAACGATTACTTTTTTAGTTTTCATATTGATTCCTAACCATTTAAGAGGCCTTCACCTCTTAAATGGATTGAGTAAAAATCTAGAGAAAATTATTATTTTTTCACTGGATTTTCAGTATGTTCTTTAGGGTTGTTTATATTAGATCTATCCTCAGCATTTTTTTGCTGTTCCTGATTCTTTTGCTGCTGAGCCTTGTCGTCATTAGGAGTAGATTGTTGCTGCTGCTGGCTATTAGAATCATTTTGATTGTTGATATTTGACATGATCATTTATCCTTGGGTTGCCGATAATATTAACGGCGAATTCAGCATGTACCTTAAATTGATTAATAGATATCTGTAATATGTATCAAGGTTTATGATTAAAGAAATATTGATTATGAGTTACTGATATTAATAAAATTAAATTAAAAATTTATGATAGTAAATAATTTTATTTATCTGCACCCAATATTTTCATATCGTTTGTTAAAACATACAATAAACATTACGATGATCTAAAAATTATTGAATCTTCT
Source organism: Acinetobacter sp. CY79 (assembly GCF_059515845.1). Taxonomy (NCBI): domain Bacteria; kingdom Pseudomonadati; phylum Pseudomonadota; class Gammaproteobacteria; order Moraxellales; family Moraxellaceae; genus Acinetobacter; species Acinetobacter sp. CY79. Next base: position 44,521 of record NZ_JCAKMY010000004.1, on the reverse strand, counting down.
CAATATTATAGCTGGATTTAAATTTTAAGCTACATTTCTTTCAGGCCTAAATCGAGTGCTTCTTCTATTGTTTTGTCTAACCGGACAGCGATACTTTTAACTTTGGATTTGAGCACTGACCATGCTTTTTCAATTGGATTTAAGTCTGGACTGTAAGCAGGCAAGTACATGATTCTACAGTTAAAGTCTGCGGCTAGTTTTTTGATATCTCCGTTCTTATGAATCGAAGCATTATCTAGAATCAGCAAATGCCTTTTGCTCTTATCCTGATTATTTTTAGTCAAGTTTTCAAGTAGATATCTCAGCCATCCTGTGAACATCGCTCGATCGCATGTACCTTGAAAAACCAAAGGGCAAAGGAACTGATACGCTGAATTAGACCTCACGGCACTAATGATACTTAATCTTTTTCCATGACCACCTGATTTCACTGCAAGACAACGACTGCCTAGTCTAGACCAACCATATTGAGCTGTATCTATAGTATTTATTCCAGATTCATCAATATAGATCATCTGATCTTCCCCAAACTCTTCTTTCCATTGCGGAAGAAACCACTTAAATACCGCCCTTGTTATTTTGTCTGCTTGCTTGTAGAGAAAACTCTTTTTTTACGTGTGCAACCAAGCCTATGAATGGCTTTTAATAGGGTTGAGTAAAGGATTGGATAACCAAATTTTTGTTCAAATAAAGGAATAAGATCTTTCACTTGAGAAAATTCAGTCGTTTCAACAAAGTGTTTGAAAGCATCCATATCCTTGATTTTAGTGGGTCGGCCTGCATTGATTTTAGGCTGTTTCAATTCTCCAGTGGAGTTTTGAAGAAGAATCCAATCATCCAAAGTAGTCCTAGATATTTTAAAAGTTTTACATGTATATGATTTGTGATTGTTTTCTTTATAAAACTGCATGACTTTTTCACGTAAATCTACTGAATATATTTTAGGCATAATCTTGATCAAATGAATTTTTAACCATTGTATCCTAAAATAAGATTGCAGCTATATCTTTAAATATTACCACTTAAGTTTGAGTATCTATATGCGAGAAATAATCATAAGATGATTTATCAGTATTTAGATAAGTATTTGCCATTTTTCTTTAAATATTTTACAGAACTGAACCTTCAAAACGTGATTAGCATTGATTAAAGTGTCATAATTGCAAAAATCTAAAACTTTTATAAATGTTGTTTTGCATGATTTTTGCAAGTCAATTTTTATTATTGTAATTCAATTGTTTATGTTCGGGAATTTTCAATGTTCTATATTTATTTAACAGATGTTCAGAAAAATGTTCAATTTAAAGATTACCCTGGTGAACATCCTGTTAAATTTATTCTCAATTTCAAAAAAATATTTCCAAGCGTCATGGAATTGTTGCTTCCCGTGTTGCCTTCAGATGAAAACTTAGAAGAAATGACATGGGAATCTACCGCGCAAGATTTTGAAATGTTTAAACTGCTGTTAAGTGGTTGGGGAGTGATTGAATTACGTTTAAACGTCATTGCCCAATACAAAACTCGAAGCTTTGCCGACCAATTGGTGAAACAAGCACAGCAAAAACGTAAAACCTATTCGAAAGATCAGCCTAAACTCAGTATGGTTGAACTAGACTACTTATTCGTTCATGAAGTACATGCATTGATTGATGCTGAATTGGTCGATCTAGGCGAGAAGTTCTATTTACCAACGTTACGTGATTTCTGGACAAACCACATGAAAGCCAATGTACTCGAAGCGAAGTTCTAATTCGCCTTTCCGTAATAAAGTTCAGTAATACAAACCATCCTCCAAATCATTAGGGGATTTTTTATTGAGTTTTTTGCTGGCTTCTTCTGAACAACGGATCAAAGCAAGTGAGATTGAAAAACGAACATTTAGGTCATGGTTATTTCGTAGATCGAGATTAAAGCCAATTGGGGATAGAGCATGCTTGATATTTCAAAATAGAATAATGTCCTTCGTTTGATATTCAATCACTTTAAATACTTATTAAGTAAATCTAATTAATAAAAAGCAAAGTATCAAAATTCCCCGGGGATATATCCAAGGATTTAGCCAAATTTTGAATCATTTTTTAGATTTAATTCATAAACGCCGTGCCATTTATGCAATCGGCAAAGATGTAAAGCACATAGTACTTAACTGATTTGATTCAAAATGCAATAAAGCAGAGCCTGTCATCTTTTAACTGACAGTCATCAGGTGCGGTGATTTTGTTTAATCAGAAACGTGAAAAGTTTTGGGGGCTTTGTGAATGAGAAATGAAAGTCTTATGCAAAGGATGAAGCAGCAGTGAAAATCTCAGCAAAATGGATAGCTTGGCTGCGGGCTTCAGCTACAGTTTTATTTTTTGAAGTACTGGATAGAGTTGCTGAACTTGGACAGAAGTTTCCACCTTATGCTGAAAACTTCCTGATCTGGGCTGAACATTCTATAGCTTAGGGTATCAGTTTGCTGTTTGGAGGATATTACATAGATGGTATTGGGGCTTCATTACAATATTACAATATTACAATATTACAATCCAATCGTAGATACAGAAGTTCACCAAGAGTGGAATACCTGATAAAGATCAATATCAGACTTATATGTAGTTAAGATTTTAACAGGAGTGCTGAACACACCTTTTCCCTGATAGAAGGTGTGTTTACTGCAAATTAAGCTCTAGTTTCAACTTTGTTGGCCATACGACCGTGGAGTACGTAATAAATCAATAAACACACACATGCAGCAACTGCACTATATAAATAGAGTGACGTATAAGAAATATAATCTAAAGCGATGCCGATGAAATAAGGACCAAAGCCAAGTCCTGCATCAAGGAAAATAAAATAGGTTGATGTAGCAAAGCCCATGCGTTCTAAGGTTGCGCTTTTTACAGCAAGTGTTTGGCAGACCGATTGGATATTGCCATAGCCTAAACCCAATAATCCCGCACTGAATAAAAGCATCCATGAAGTATTGGCTTGGCTTAAAAGAAATAAACCAAACGCCATAATGATAAATGCAGGATACATGATGATGTTTTCACCTTTACGGTCTAATAAAGGACCTGTAAATGGACGTGAAAACAAGATTGCGATGGCGTACATGAGAAAGAAAACAGTAGTAGCTTCAACTAAGTTAATTTCTTTGGCGTAGAAATTAATAAAAGATAAAACACCTGAATAACAGATTGAAGCGATTAAGATCACAATAGAGATAGGAACGGCTTTGGGCTCAATAAAATTTGAAATCCAGGAAGGTTTAGCCTTTGGTACATCTTGTTCAAATGCTAATGTCGAGGTAGATGCCTTCGAAACGATATTTTTCGGCATGTTGATCATGAGTCCAATACATACACAACTCAGCGCAATAACACTGGAAACAATAAAGATTACATCATAATCAAATCGAAGCATCATCCAAATGGCAAGGAAAGGTCCAATCGCCGTACCTAATGTACTACTTAAACTGTAATAACCAATGCCTTCGCCTCGACGTTGCGCAGGAATGATTTGAGCAATTGCGGTTCCTAAGACCGTTGAAGCCACACCCATCATGAAACCATGCATAAAGCGTACAATGAGCAATATGCCGATATCCAAATGGATAAAGTAAAAAGCAGAGAAAATCAGAAAACCGACTAAACCGACAATCAACGTGATTTTTTGACCAAATTTCTCTAAAAATTTACCCACTAAAAACCGACCAACAAGCGTACCAATGATAAATAATCCTGAGATTAAACCTGCTTGAGCGGTCGTTGCACCCAGTTCAGCTACAGAAAATCCAACAATTACGATCACTAAAAGATAAAAAGTCAGCACCAGTTGAAAATTGATCGAGCTAATCAGAATGAAGTTACGCGTCCATAGCGCAGAGAAATGATCTTGCTTCGCACTCATTTGTCTGCTCCACGCTTATTACTTTCCAACTTGTGCAATATTTTTTCTAAAGTTTCAAAAGTCTTTTGCAACTCCTCTGTTTCAAAATTAGTCAAAAATTCTTGTTCCACAACATCGATCATTGTTGAGCAGAGGCTATAAACGCGATATCCATGAGCCGTTAAAACTAACTTTTTTTCACGTTTATCAGAAGATACAAGTTGTTGAATGATATTCAGTTGAAGTAAAACCTGAATTCTTTTTGCAATAGACGGTTTTGAAACTTTAAGTATTTTTGAAATATCAATGGAAGTCATACATTCATTTTCGTGAATGAGGTAGATGACTTGCCAAAGCGAATAATTTAATTGGTCAGCTTCTAAAACCTCATTGATCATTTCACTCATCAGTCGTGCACTACGCAATAACACCGTCCTGATTTTAGGAGAGTTTTGAGAATGATTAGGAGAGAGAATCATAGTAGTTAACCAGGGTAACTAAATTAATGGCAATTTACGCCGTTCGAGGCGAAGAATCAAGTGGTTAATCATTCACCATAAAAAAAGACCAATATAAAATTGACCTTTAATCCTAAAAAATTTTGTTGTACTGCGTTATTTTTTATTTTTTCGATAATCACTAGGGCGAATAGGACGAGTGGTGCGCCAGAGGCCTTTTTTATTTTTACGCGCATTGGCTTGTAAAGCAAGCATATGTTTGCGTTGTTTTGGGTCCTTAATATATTCCTCATACACCCATGCAGCACCACGCTTGACCATTTCTTCATTCATATTTTTGCGGTAACGATGAATCACACCGACACATCGACCATAACGGTCAATATCGGTAATGGTGACACGTACAATTTTTTTATAAACCATTTTTTTGATGAGCCGATGGGATTCTGCACCATAAGTTTGAGAGGACTCCGGGGCATCGACATAGGCAAATCTTAACTTGGTTTCAGAGCGTCTTAAATTGAGTCGATAGCAGGTGAGGGTATCACCATCACTAATTGCTGAAACACGGCACCAGTATGTTTTTCCCTTTTTATAAGGCTTAAACAGCGCTGTGAGAAATATACGTACACGACGAATAAGGAAAATTAATAATAGGCAAAAAATCATGCCTATAGCAATGAGCCAGCTTGCAGGAAGATCAGACAACATAGGAAAGTGGCTTTAAAGCCAAAACAGCAAAATATCGATCTCATTTTACGGTTAATTTTAATCAATAGACGTTTAAATACCAACCAAATAGCGCTGTAATGCTTGAATACTAAGCATTTGAAGGATATGAATCCCTATAATCAAAATAGCCTAAGCAAAATGAATCTCTATAAATAGCCTAAGTAAAATTTATAATAATTTCTTCTTTCAAAAATTGATAGCACTTATTTTTATTTAGATTTGAATACCAAAAAGGCCTATATTCATTTTCGGCAGCGAAATCGGTAACTCCAAAATATGAATCGATTTGGGTACCGCTAGATTCCTCAAAATACTCTGTGGAATCGTCAATAATGTATCTGGCTGATGCGCTAATATCTATATTGCTGTTGAATAATGCTGACATCGCAAGCTGATATTTCTCGTCAAATTCAACCTTTTTAGATAAACATCCTCAATCAATGTCCCCGTTTTTCGTGATGAAACTCCAATATGAGGCGAGGACATATATTTGTCCTGATCAATCGTATTGTGCTGAGTACAGAGTACAAACCGATCTTGAACTAAATATTGAAACTCAATGTAATCGCCATAGTGTTGTTCAATATCTATCACAAAATCGATTTGCTGAGCGGCTAAGTGATCTTTCATTTTAAGACGATCTAACTTGATACTGAACAGTTGAATATCGAGTTTAAGTGCATGAAAATGTTGAATCAGTCGAGGAAAAATCAGGGGTTCAATTTCATCATGGATCGCAATTTTAAGATTTTGAATACTACTCTGATCAAATGTATGATTTTGGACTGTAATCGATTGAATCGAAATCAAAGCATGCTTGATGTTCGGGTAAATTTGCTCTGCAAAAGGTGTAGGCAACATTTGATTTCCATTGCGTACAAAAAGTTCACCCTTAAGTTGAACTCTGAGACGTTGCAAGGCATGACTTACCGTGGATTGGCTCAGATATAGACTTTGTGCTGACTTAGTGATGTTTTTTAGTTCAAAAATAGCAATAAAAAGTGGGTAAAGGTTGATATCAATCCGATTAAATATTGAAACATCCAAAACAAACTGATGATGAATAGGATTTATATCTTATTATTTAGTTAAATCATTTCATTCATAATAGTTTTCAAGTTAATGTGTTGTAAAGCAAGTGTCATATAAATAATTCAAAGGACGAAAAATGTTTGAACTGTCACCTAAAGCACAAGATTTTTTAAACCGAACCAAAAGCTTTATTGAGCAGGAAATTGAGCCGATTGAAGCACAATTTTGGCACCAAGTTCATGCACTAAATTTGGGTGGTGATTGGACAAGATGGCAATGGCCAGCACAACTTGAAACCTTAAAACAAAAAGCCAAAGCAGCGGGTCTTTGGAATATGTTTCTACCTGACGAAACCTTAGGTCAAGGTTTATCTGTTCAAGAATATGCTCGCATTGCAGAGCTGACAGGTCGAAGCTTACTCGCACCGACCATTTTTAACTGTAATGCACCTGACAGTGGCAACATGGAATTGCTTTGGCGTTATGGCACAGAACAACAAAAACAAGATTGGTTGATGCCATTATTAGATGGAAAAATTCGCTCGGTATTTTGTATGACTGAACCTGAAGTCGCTTCAAGTGATGCAACCAATATGCAGGCAACCGCTATCATAAAGGATGATGAAATTGTACTCAATGGACGTAAGTGGTGGTCTTCAGGTTTAGGCGATCCAAATGCAAAAATAATTATTTTTATGGCGCATACACCAGATGTAAATAAAGATCGTCATCATCAACACTCAATGGTACTCGTACCAATTGATACTGTAGGTGTAAAAATTGAGCGTATGTTACCTGTATTTGGCGATTATGATGCGCCTCATGGGCACGGCGAAGTCAGCTTTAAAAATGTGAGAGTTCCATTATCTAATTTCATCGGTGGAGCAGGTCAAGGCTTTGAAATTGCGCAGGGTCGTTTAGGACCAGGTCGAATTCATCACTGTATGCGTTGTATTGGTGCTGCTGAAAAATCATTGGAATTGATGATTGATCGTGGAATGAGTCGAACTGCTTTTGGTAAAGAAATTTTAAAGTTGGGTGGTAACTTAGAACGTGTGGCTGAAGCGCGTGTGGCGATTGATCAAGCTCGTCTTTTAACCTTGTATGCCGCTTATAAAATGGATATTTTAGGTAATATGGCTGCGCTTACAGAGATTTCAGCCATTAAAGTTGTTGCTCCAAGTGTTTTAGAAAAAGTGGTGGATATGTCGATACAAATTCACGGCGGTGCAGGTGTATCGAGAGATACGCCACTCACTGGTTTTTTTGCACAAGCACGAGCACTACGTTTAGCGGATGGCCCTGATGAAGTTCACAAAGGCATGATCGCCAAATTAGAACTAGCGAAAAGAGGCTATGGCTCTAAACGAAAAGCATAGATTTTTATAGCTTTTAATTAAGATGCATCGCAGGTAATTGTGATGTAATACATTATTAAGCATTTGATTTAAGATGAAATTAGGGAAGTATAATGTCAATAATTGATGTGGGTGGACAGGTTCGAAAGGGTGAAGAACTTGATATTCAAGCGGTCACACAATGGCTACTTGAAAATGGCGTTAATGTTCAAGGTTCAGTAGACGTTACTCAATACTCTGGCGGAGTTTCAAATTGGACGTACCGTTTAAAATATGACAATGCAGACCTGATTCTACGTCGTCCTCCTAAAGGTACCAAAGCTAAATCTGCACATGATATGGCACGTGAATTTAAGGTTCAAAAAGCGCTAGCGCCTTACTATCCAGTTTTACCTGAAATGCTGGCGCTGTGTCAGGATGAAAGTGTTATTGGCAGCGATTTTTATGTGATGCGTCGCATAGAAGGTATTATCCCGCGAGCGAAATTACCGCCTGAGTTAAAGTTTGGTGAAACTGAAGTTCGAGAATTATGTACCAATGTGATTAATAAACTGATTGAACTTCATCAAGTCCCGTATCAAGGTACAGATCTTGAACAACTGGGTAAGGGGGATGGTTATTGTCGTCGCCAAGTCGAAGGTTGGGATAGTCGTTTTGATAAAGCACATACCATCAATGTTCCATCTTTTAAATACGTTCGTAAATGGTTGCTTGAACATATTCCTGAAGACTCGAAAACCTGTGTAATCCATAATGATTGGCGTTTTGATAACGTGATTTTAGATCCAAAAAATCCAACGCAAGTGATTGGTGTATTAGACTGGGAAATGGCGACACTGGGTGATCCCTTAATGGATTTAGGTTCGGCTTTGGCCTATTGGGTTGAAGATACAGACAACCAAATATTTAAATCTACACGTCGCCAGCCTACACATTTAAAAGGCATGTTTACTCGTAAAGAAGTGGTTGAATATTATTTGGCTAAAACAGGTCTGGAAACTTCGAATTGGACGTTTTATGAAGTGTTTGGAATATTTCGTCTAGCAGTCATCGCACAGCAAATTTATTACCGTTACTACCATAAACAAACCAATAATCCTGCCTTTAAAGATTTTTGGATCGTGATTCATGCGCTACACATTCGTGCGCTTAAATTGATTGGTCTACAAAAAATTGAAGCCAATGATTTAGCACAAAAATATATCAATAAATTTAAAGAGTTAATGCCTAAATAATGACGACGATCTATTTTGTCCGTCACGGACAAGCCTCCTTTGGTGCAGCAAGTTACGATAAACTTTCACCCAATGGTGAATTACAATCAGCATTACTTGGGCGGTATTTATCAAAAATACTCAAAGAAGCACCTTATGTGGTTGCTGGATCTATGCAGAGACATCAACAAACTGCTCACTTTGCTTTGGAAGAAAGTTTCTCTGAAGTTAATGTAGAGACAAATAGCCAATGGAACGAGTTTAATCATCAACAAGTGTTTGCATTGCATGATCCTCTTTTTAATCAGCCTGAAGCGTTGAAAACAGAAGTAGCAAAAGCAGAAAGTCCAAGAGCCTATCTATCACAAATTTTTGAAGGTGCGATTCAGCGTTGGACAGGTGGTGATTTTCATCATGAATACGACGAATCATGGCCTGATTTTCAAAAACGTGTTGAAACAGCCTTAGCAACTTTGTGCAATCAACTGGCTGAATCAAAACCACGATATGCAGTAGTATTTACATCAGGTGGCGTGATTTCGGTGATTGCGGGAAAATTACTTGAGCTCAGTGTCGATAAAACATTTGCCTTAAATTGGGCAATCACCAATACCAGCTTAACCACAGTGAGACTCGTCGGTCATCAGCCTCAGCTTTTAAGTTTAAATGAGCATCATTTTATTAAAGCTGATCATCCAGAATTATTGACTTGGATCTAGCTACACTTGTTGAGGGATTTAATTTAAAAATGTAATTTAAAATTTAAAAAACTGTTCGTCTTTCTATTCAGGCGCACAACTCAAATAAAAATGCAAAAAAAAGGATTTGAATATGGCAAAAACAATTTTAATTACAGGTGCAAGCTCTGGGATCGGTGCGGGTATGGCGCGTGAATTTGCCAAAAAAGGCTATAACTTAGCCATCTGTGCCAGACGTATGGAACGCTTAGAAGAATTGAAAAAAGAATTGACCTCCCAATATGCAATTGAGGTCAGTGCAAGACTATTAGATGTGACCCACTATGATCAGGTGTTTGAAGTATTTAAAGCTTTTAAAGAAGATTTTGGAACCATTGATCGTGTTATCGTCAATGCGGGTGTTGGACAAGGACGACGTATAGGCAAGGGGAATTTTGAAATCAACCGTGCAACTGTTGAAACCAATTTTATATCCGCACTTGCACAATGCGAAGCTGCCGTAGAAATTTTTAGGGCACAAAATTCAGGGCATTTGGTGATGATTTCTTCCATGAGTGCAATGCGTGGTATGCCAAAACATTTAACGGCTTATGGCGCAAGTAAGGCTGGCGTGGCTTTTTTAGCAGAAGGCATTCGAGCAGAATTAATCGATACACCCATTAAAGTCACCACGATTTTCCCGGGTTATATACGAACTGAAATTAATGAAGGTGCTGCGAAGTTACCTTTTGAAATCGATGAAAAAACAGGTTCTCGACTTTTAGCCGAAGAAATTGAAAAAGCACCGATCAAAGCTTATGTACCCAAATGGCCTTGGTTACCACTCGGATTTGCAATGAAAGTTCTTCCTTTAAGATGGGTCAATAAATTGGGTTAAGCAACAATCTAATTTCTATTTAGCCATTGCTAATAAATATAAAAGAGAATTTCATTTCGCTTAAAAACTATATTCTTGCTAAGAGACTGTAGTTTTTAAATTTGATTAACGATTAAGCTGATCGAAAAATTCATAAGTTGTAAATATTAAAATCTGATATATTAGTACTTTAGCAGAATAAAATTTCAGCATTTAGGTTTTTCAGCATGAATCCAGAATTAATAGAATTGCTCACCCAGCAGTGGAAAGACATTTGCGCAAAATATTCGACTTCAGAGCTGAATGATACTTTTGAATTTGTTAAGGCTAATTCCTCGGATCTCGTCAGTGAGTTTTATACTCAAATGATGAAAGAGGAACATGCGCTTGAGTTTTTATCAGTGGGGATTGTCCATTCAAAATTACAGCAGACGCTTGATCAATGGATTTTAGATAGTTTTGAAGTGCCACTCAAAGATACCTTTGAGCTCATGGTGAAAAAGCACAATACCGTTGGTAATGTGCATGCACGCGTGGGAATTCCATCATGGCTAATCATGCGTGGTATTCGTGAAATTATTAAGAAAATTTTTCAACTCGTTGAAAATGAAGCGCCAAATCGTGCTTATGTCATCTTAACGTATATGGTTCAGGTTTTAAGTTTTTCATCTGAAATCATGTGTCGTTCTTACGAGGAAAATCTCGAAGTGAAGAACGACATGAAGCATACTTACCGTTTATTTTCTGCGATGCAAGATGTTTCAACCCAGAAGGAAAAACAGCGCGGTTCATTATTGGATTGGGAAAATGAACTGATGTTCAAAGTGTTTTCTCAAAATCCAGCATTCAATCACTCAGCATTATCGAAATCTGAATTCGGATTGTGGTTTATTCACAAAGCTGCTTACGCATTTTCAAGCTCTAATCAAGTTGAAGTCATTATTAGAGCCATTCATCATGTCGATGCGTTAAATGATGAGATTATGAAGAGTGGTGATACCGAGCATTCACTGCATTTGATTCAACAACTTCGTGAAAAAAATCGTGAAATTTTGCATTTGATTGAACAGTTATTCCAAGTCTCTGAATATATTGGTTCAGGAAATGATTCACTCACTCAACTTCTGAATCGTCGTTATTTAAACACCATTCTTGGGCGTGAAATCAATTTTTCACGTAAGAACAATACTTCACTAACGCTACTTGCCATCGATGCAGATTATTTCAAAAAAATTAACGATCAATACGGACACAGTACAGGGGATTTAGCCCTACAATTTTTAGCTGAAGTTCTTTTAGATTTGGCGCGTGGCAGTGACTATGCATTCCGTGTCGGTGGAGAAGAATTCTTACTTTTACAAGTCGACAATAGCCTTGAAAATGCTTTGGATACTGCAGAGCAAATTCGTAAGCGTGTAGCAGGTACAATGATACACGCCAATGACGGTAGAAGTTTTAATTTCACAGTCAGTATTGGTGTCGTAAAATACAATGGTCACCCAGACTATCAGCGCTTTTTAGATGCAGCGGATGCGGCATTGTATCAAGCAAAAAATAGTGGTCGAAATACAGTCGTTGTTGGTGAAATCTAAGCAAAGCGATTTGAAAGCTGTACCTGTTATTCACAAATAAAATGAATAGCAGGTGTTTTTAAATATTGAATAAAAATAAGCTTAAAGCAAACGACACAACATATGAATAATCTTAGCTTATTGCCTATGGATTTAAAATTTTCTTTTCTGAACTCGAATAACATAGAAATAGGAATGATTGAATCCAGCATGGATGATTCATATATCAATGAAATTGAGTAAATACTGATTTACAATCAAGTTGAATTTCTCTGGCCAAACTGTTTATGCGACTCAAACTAGCAACACTTGCACTTCTACCTGCATTGGTCATTCAAGGCTATAAAGTCAAAAAAAATACGCTACGTCTGTCCGAGCCTTTGGGAGATCGTCGAGGTGTACAAGGTCAAGGTAAGCCTCTATCATTATTGATCATTGGAGATTCTGCGGCTGCTGGCGTTGGAGTCGATCATCAAGAGGATGCACTCATCGGTTCGATTTTAAAAGAACTCAATTCTGATTTCCAAATGACTTGGCAACTTGAGGCAAAAACAGGGCATACCACGGATCAAGTGATTCAAGCCATTGAGAAATTAGATCATCAACACTTCGATGTAGTCATCAGCTCAGTGGGCGTCAATGATGTGACTAAATTGACCAGTGCAAATCAGTGGATCAAAAAACAGCAAACTTTATATTCATTAATAGAAGAAAAATTTTCACCGCAGTTGATTATCGCAACGGGTGTACCTCCTATGGATATGTTTCCTGCTTTACCCAATCCCTTGGGCTGGCTATTTGGACAATATGCACAAGCCATGAATCAAAAATTGGCGATCTTGGTCGATCAACACCCAAAAATGGATTGGATTGAATATGACATTCAACAATACCGTGATTTAAAATTGGATATGGCTATAGACGGCTTTCATCCAAGCAAAGACGTGTACCAACTCTGGGCAAAACAAGTTGCCGATAAAGTTCGATTATATTTTCAAGATTAAAATCAAAACGAAATCACCAACTCATTTTGTACCAAATGATAGTGGTGATGGTTATGGAAAATAAGGGATTGGTCTAATCCAAGTACATGAAGATTTTAAAAATACTTATACAGGTTAAATAAAACTAATGATTGAAACACATCCTTTAGCGCCATTTTTACCCAAAAATGGAAAATTATTGATGCTCGGAAGTTTTCCACCACCTCAAACACGTTGGAAGATGAAATTTTATTATCCGAATTATCAAAATGATATGTGGCGGATATTTGGATTATGCTTTTTTAAAGATAAAGATTATTTTTTAGATTTACCGGATAAAACTTTTCATTTAGACAAAATTATAGATTTTTTAAATGAAACAGGAATCGGTATTTATGACACAGCCTATCAAGTGACTCGTTTAACAGGAAATGCTTCAGACAAATTCTTAAAAATCGAGAAAGCCACAGATATCATGATGTTGCTTACTGAAATGCCCGAGTGTCGCAACATTGTGACAACAGGTGATAAAGCGACAGATACACTGATGCTTTCTATGCCAAACGATGCGATAAAACCGACCATTGGAGAATCTTCAACAGTAAATTTTGCACATCGAAAGCTCAATTTATATCGTATGCCATCTTCATCACGAGCTTATCCTTTATCTTTAGAGAAAAAGGCAGAAGCCTATATGACATTATTTAAGAACGTTTCACTGCTTTAATCTGAAAATTGGACATAGTCCCAAAGATTGAGGCGTGACTTGATTTCACGTCGAATATTGGGTAACAAAGGTAACAATGTACCTTCAATCCATAAGCTTAAGGCATGGGTAGAAATAGGGTCTTTTTGATCATCAATGATTTTCGTACCCTTGATACATAATAAAGTCTGTTGATTGACTTCAGTTTCAATGCCTTTGAATAGCACCTGTAAATCATGGCCAGAATCAAAAATCGTCCATTCCAATTCAATTTGAACACTTTGATCGGACTGAATAATTGCTTGTCCTTCAATACTGTCGTTGTCATAGATGCAGTCATGATCTACACGAATTTTAGCTAAAAACCAATTTTGTCGAGACAAATCATTTAAATTGAATGAAGGAATTAGTAAGTCATTCAAATTAAATTGACGACTTAAATCAAAAAATTGCATGAGAAATCACAGTGGGAGTAGATGAGAGCAAAATGCTCAAAACAGAATGTTAAGACAGTTTTCTTTCAGAGTGAAATAGCATATGCAAATCAAGTGAGATGAAAATTCTATGAGGAAAAACTTTTAAAATATAGATGGACTCTGGAGTTAAAATACCTGCAGTTTTAAAAATAGTTTATCTATTGGATGTCATTACATCATCCATTCAATAGGTAGATATGACACAGCGTACATTACGAATCGTTGAAATTTTGTCGTTTCAGGATCTACCTTATATTCTTGAACGGTTCCATCTTTTTTGTGATCTAACCAAATAATCTCGTTATTCTCATTCAACTTCAGCTGATAAGCCATATGTGGAAGATATTGATCTAAAGACTGAGAAATTTCATTTTGTAATTCATCAGACTCAACCACTAAACCAACTTCGGTATTCAAATGCGCTGAACGCGGATCAAAGTTAAATGAACCAATGAACACCATACCATCTATATCAAAGTATTTTGCATGTAAACGTGATGTGTTTTTTCCTTTAGCAGGAATGACATTGCCAGTGACAACTTCATACCAGGTTCTTCGGTCACGCTCAATATAAGGTTTAAATTCATACAGTTTTACGCCATTTTCTAATAGCGGTTTTCGATATTTTTGATAAAAAGCATGAACCAAAGGAACATCATTGGCTAAAAATGAATTGGTGAGCACTCGAACTTTAATATCCTGCTGAGCCAGTCCGACCAAATAATCTTCACCAGTTTTTGTTGGAACAAAATAGGCTGATACCAATTCCATATGGTTTTTGGGTCGCCCCATGATATTCATGATTTGATTAAATAAAAGTTCTTGATCGTCTATGGTGCCACGAACTTTGTCGGGCGAATCTGCAATAAAATGAGCCTTTGCCCATTTTACAGGGCGGTCTTTTAAATTTTGCTTGATCTTATCTTGAGCTTGAATCATACGAGACCCACTGCCCATGTTTTGAAAACTAGGGAGTTCTGTATATTTTTTTCTGATTATTTTAAGCGGATCATCTGAATTTATTTTAACTTTTGGCTGAACGAGATCTTTGATTGAATAACTGAGGTCATCATTCCAATATTTGAGAAAGGAATTATTTGCGTCATGAACGGTTTGCCCCCCAAAGAAAATATCCATGTCAGCAAATTGGAAATTGTTACTCGCATCAAAGTATTCACTACTGATATTACGCCCACCGGTCACGGCGACAGCTCCATCAGCAATAATTAATTTATTGTGCATGCGATGATTGATCTGATTAAACCTAAAAATATAATCAAAAATCCTAAAATTACGGTATTTATACGGGTTAAATAATTTTACTTGAAAGTTAGGATGTTGTGCGAGTTGGAGGAGTGTTTCATCCAGCTTTGTCCCATTTTGATCATCAATGAGCAGTCTAACTTTGACCCCTCGATCTGCTGCTTTTAATAATTCAGAAAGTAGATGATGACCAATCACATCATCTTGCCAAATGTAATATTGTAAATCTAAATTTTGCTTCGCTTCTTTGATGAGATATAGGCGGGTTGCCATACTCATAAAAGGATCTTGTAAGGGTAAATATGCACTAAGACCAGCATCAATGTTTTTTTGAGTTTCGTCGCTATTGCTAATCCAACTCCCAATACGGGTTTCAATAGGTTTTTCATCTATACTTTTATTCATGGGTAGCGAACATCCAGATAGATTGAGAAGAATAGTCATGATCAATAAGATAGAGAATCTTTTCTGAGATATCGTTATTTTCATAAAATTTTGATGCTTTGATCGGACATTTTATTGTCATCCTTGATATTGAATCTTCTTATAAAAAGCGGTTACTGTAAAGCATCTGTTTAAGACCCTATTTTAAAGGAAGATCTTTATATGAAATCACGTGCAGCCGTCGCATTTGGTCCGGGACAACCCTTACAAATCGTTGAATTAGATGTAGCACCACCTAAGGCTGGTGAGGTTCTCGTTAAGATCACACATACAGGTGTTTGTCATACCGATGCCTTTACGCTTTCTGGCGATGATCCTGAAGGTGTTTTCCCTGCAGTATTGGGGCATGAAGGAGCAGGTATTGTTGTAGAAGTTGGTGAAGGTGTAACCAGTGTTGTACCAGGTGATCACGTTATTCCATTATATACGGCAGAATGTGGAGAGTGTTTATTCTGTAAATCTGGAAAAACTAACCTGTGTGTTTCTGTACGTGCAACACAAGGTAAAGGCGTAATGCCTGATGGCACAACACGTTTCTCTTATCATGGTGAACCTGTGTATCATTACATGGGGTGTTCAACGTTCAGCGAATATACAGTTGTTGCTGAAGTGTCATTGGCTAAAGTGAACCCAAATGCCAATCCAGAGCATGTTTGCCTATTGGGCTGTGGAGTGACTACAGGGCTTGGCGCAGTTAAAAATACAGCCAAAGTTCAAGAGGGCGATACGGTTGCGGTCTTTGGTCTGGGTGGAATTGGCTTAGCTGTCGTTCAAGGTGCAAAACGTGCCAAAGCGAGTCGTATTATCGCTGTAGACACTAATCCAGATAAATTCAAATTGGCTGAACAGTTTGGTGCAACAGAGTTTTTAAATCCAAAAGATTATGATCGTCCCATTCAAGAAGTGATTGTTGAAAAAACTGGATGGGGTGTAGATCATTCATTTGAATGTATTGGCAATACTAACGTCATGCGTTCTGCGCTTGAATGTGCACACCGTGGTTGGGGACAATCGATCATTATTGGTGTGGCGGGTGCTGGTCAGGAAATTTCAACGCGTCCATTCCAATTGGTGACAGGTCGTAGCTGGAAAGGAACGGCTTTTGGCGGTGTCAAAGGTCGCTCTGAACTCCCTGGTATGGTTGAAGAGTCGATGAAAGGTGATATCCAACTTGAACCGTTTGTCACACATACGATGGGTTTAGATAAGATCAATGAAGCATTTGATTTGATGCATGAAGGTAAATCCATTCGTTCAGTGATTCATTTCTAAGAATAATGATCTTAGGGTGTCACTTTCAATCGTACCTAAAAAAAAGCCCAAATCAATTTGGGCTTTTTATATTGTTATTCTGAATGCTATTCAAGGCATAAGAATAAGTTTTATGCTGTCGCTTTTAATACTTCAGCAAATGCTTTTGCAACGACATCAATGTTATTTAGGTTTAGACCCGCAGCACACATACGGCCACTACGCACTAAATAAATACCATATTTATCTTTTAAGATATCCACTTGTTCAGCCGTTAAGCCGGTATAGCTAAACATCCCTTGTTGTTTGACTAAGTAGCTAAAATCACGGTCAGGAAGTTCAGCATTGAGTTTTTGTTGAAGCAATTGACGCATTTGAATAATACGCTCACGCATTTCTTTCAACTCAGCTTCCCACTCAGCGGTCAAAGCTGCATCGTTCAATACATTATTCACCAATAATGCACCAGTGGTTGCTGGACTAGAATAAATACGGCGCACAGTTGCTTTCAACTGACCTAATACTTTTTGAGCAGTTTCTTTATCATCACAAACGAAAGTTAATCCACCCACACGTTCGCCATATAAAGAGAAGATTTTAGAGAATGAATTACTCACAATAAAGTTCATGCCAGATTTATCAAGAGCACGGATCAGGTAAGCATCTTCTTCAAGACCTTGACCAAAGCCTTGATACGCAATATCCAAAAATGGAAGTAAATCTTGTTTTCTCAATACTTCAATCACTTGATCCCACTCAGCAGGCGTTAGGTCAGCACCTGTTGGGTTATGGCAGCAAGGGTGAAGCAGTACAACACTTTTCGCAGGCAACGTCGCCAAGGTCTCAAGCATTGCAGGAACATTGACACCATTGGTTTCAGCATCGTAATACGGGTAGAAATGAGAAGCGATGCCCGCACCATTAAATATAGCAATATGGTTATCCCAAGTCGGTTGACTAACCCAAATATCTGACTGAGGGAAGTATTTCTTAATAAAGTCACCACCGACTTTAAGCGCACCTGAACCACCCAAAGTTTGAATGGTAACAGCACGACCATCTTTACGTGCTTGGCTGTCTTTACCTAATACCAGTGCCTGTGTTGCATCGTTATAAGACTTTAAGCCATCCATAGGGAGATAAAGTTTTACTTTTTCATTGCTTGGTTCAATATTTTTGTAGGCTTTTTTTACAGCTTCTAATTGAGGAACAATGCTTTCTTCGTTGTAGTAAAGCCCAATACTTAAATTAACTTTTTCAGTGCGTTCATCCTTACCAAACTCTTCCATAAGAGATAAGATCGGGTCACCAGCATAAGGATCTACATGTTGAAACATGGACTTTTTCCTAAAATTAACAAAGAAATGAATATTTAGATAATATATATAATTTAAAGTTTCTCTCAACTATTAAAAACAAGACTATTTCTTATAAGTGTTGAAACTTTTCATTATAACGGCGAAAGACTGATTGACTTTTTACTATTTTTTTAATTCAATTTTTTCGAGTTGACTCCTTCTATGAATGTTATATTTAAGAAAAGAGATATCTCAAATCACTTAATCACGCGTCCGAATCTAATCCCTATTTCGAAGGAAATACCATGCTACTCAATTATGAATATCAACAAGCTAAAAAAGAGACGAGTAAGGGAACTCTTGTTTTTATTCACGGACTGTTTGGTAGTCTGAGTAATTTAGGTATGTTGGTTCGTGCATTTGAAAATGAATACACTATTGTCCAATTGGATTTGAGAAATCACGGTGAGTCTGCACATGATCAACAAGTAACTTATGAGCTGATGGCACAAGATGTCATGCAAACCTTAAGACATTTAAATATTCAAAACTTTTCAGTCATTGGGCACTCTATGGGCGGGAAAGTAGCGATGAAATTGACTGAAATTGCAGGAGACCAATTAGAGCGCATTGTGGTTTTAGACATCGCTCCCTTTGCATATCAACAGCGACATCATGATCAAATCTTTGAATCACTTAAGTCCGTTCAGCAATCTCACATTTCAACACGTAAAGAAGCGACTGAGATGATGCAAACCCATATTAAGGAACTAGGCGTGATTCAATTTTTATTGAAATCGTTCCAACAAGGTGAATGGAAATTCAATGTAAGGGCGTTGCAAAATAATTATGAAAATATCATTTCGTGGCAAGAAATTGCCCCATGGTTAAAACCTACTTTATTTTTAAAAGGTGAACATTCAGACTATATTTCTCAAGATGAACATTATGAATCTATTGAAAAACAGTTTCCATTTGCACAACTCAGTGTTATTCAAAGTGCAGGTCATTGGTTACATGCTGAACAAACAATAGAAGTTACTGATCAGATTAAAAGATTTTTCCAATAATTAAAATTAAAAAATATTTACTTATAAAAGAGGGTGATATTTAAACCATGTTTTATTTTTAATCAGATTTTAGAATAACCCGAATCCTGCTTAAGAAAATAAGACCATTCATCTTGAGGCTTATCCATCATTTTGATCATAAAAAAGTCTGTTCCTTGATCTGATAGCGCTAAAAATCAATCATAAAATTATATTTATATTATGATTTTAAAGAAGAATCCTTATCCGCGATTCGGGTTAGAATATTTATATTTTACCTACAGGTGTGTTTAATAAAATTGAATAATATGTAAAGTAGATTTAAAAATTACAATTTCAATATTATTAGCGACTTATATGGAAAATACTTAGCCTAATTATTACGCTTTTTGAAATATTGGTGTATTATCATACAAATGGGGATGCATTTAATTTATATAAATAAGTGTTATAATAAACATTAAATTGCATTAAGTGTGCTAGCCGTCACAATATTTAATTAAAATGATATAAGTCTGAATATATTCTAACCTGAATAATTGAAATCACTGGTTTAAATATATACAAATTTATTTCGCATAGTTATATTGAGTGTAGCCGTCAAAATTTTTAACAGGTTGTTTTATGAGTATTCTTGATTTGTATAATGATTCAACATTAAATCAGGTTGAAGGATCCAAAAAAAAGCAAACACCTACTAAAGCTCAATTAAGCGATGACTTTAAGCGCGCACTTGAGCAAATTCCACAGATGGTTTGGCTGACTAAATCTGGAATTGGCTATGCAAATTCAATTCTTAAAAATTACATTGGCGCAGACAGCCAAGATTTACATCATAGAGACTGGATTAAATATCTTCATTCTGAAGATGCAGAACACTTTTATAATATTTGGATGCACGCTCAAAAATCAGGTCAATCTTTCGAAAAAGAATGTCGTATAAAAAATAATCATGGAGACTATTTTTGGTTTTTAGTTAGTGCAAAAAGCAACTTAAACTTTGATCAATTATTTGATTGGACTATCACATTTACTAATATTCATGAACGTGCAGTTCAATTAAGAGAAACTGCAGATATATTACGTGCCAATACAGATATGCTTGATGTGAGTGTGGACTGTATTAAGATTATTACACCGACCGGTCAAGTGTCACACATGAATAAGTCAGGTTGTAGAGCACTGTTAGGCAAAGAGCGCGTACGTAAATTTGGCATGGAATGGTTAAGTTTGCTACCACCTGAAGTAAGAGATCAGGGGAGTCAAGCCATAAAGGTTGCTGCCAAAGGTAAAAATTCTCGTTTTGCAGGAAAAAGTATCTCTGGCAATGTCACGATGTATTGGGATAATATTTTAACGCCAGTGATCAATGAAAATGGCGATACGACCAGTATTTTATGTGTTTCGCGTGATATTACTTTACAACGAGTGGCTGAACATAAATTAAAAATTTCTAGTGAGTATGATGAGTTAACTGGACTTATGAACCGTAGAAGTTTTAAAGCCAAGTTAAAACAATCAATCACTCATGCAAAAAGAACCAAAACAAAAGTCGGCATGATGTTCATTGACTTGGATCATTTTAAAAACATTAATGACACGTTGGGGCATTCTGCCGGCGACCATTTACTGCGAGTTTTATCTAAGCGTTTTGCAAAATGTTTAAATGAAAATGCTTATGTCGCTCGTTTAGGCGGAGATGAATTTGCTGTTATTGTAACGAACCTCAGAGATGTCGAGCATCTTGAACAAGTCTCTAAGCAGTTACTGAAGAAAAATGAGTCTCCTGTTACGTTCTCTGGTAAGTTAATCAATGGTGGAATGAGTATTGGCGGTGCTATTTTCCCACAAGATGCAACAGATGGCATTGAGTTAATGAAATGCGCGGACACCGCTTTAAATGACTTAAAAGAACGTGGTCGAGGTGGTTTTAGACTTTATAACACCGAAATGATGGAAGTTGCGAAACAGAAGACTCAGCAATTAGAAACTGCCCGTTACATTATTCGTGAGCAATTGATTGAACCGTTCTATCAACCGAAAGTGCGTTTGGATAACCGTGAAATTATTGGTTTTGAAGCCTTACTTCGATGGAAAGACTGTGATGGAGTGGTCAATTTCCCCGCAACGATTGTAGAAGCTTTTAATGATTATGAATTAGCGACCAAAATCAGTTTGATTATGCATGACCGTATTTTTAAGGATATGTCGAATTGGATCAATCTAGGCCTATGCGTGGTGCCGATTTCAATTAATGCTTCACCTGTTGAATTTATGCGCGACAACTATGCTGAACTATTAATCAAACGTTTAGAACAATATCAAATTCCACCACATTTGATTGAAATCGAAATTACTGAACACATTCTTTCGGAACGTGGTTCTGAGTTTGTGATTAGAGCATTGAAAAAATTAAAGGAATACGGTATTCGTATTTCCTTAGATGATTTTGGCACAGGTCATTCTTCAATGACACATTTACGCGATTATCCTGTAGATTGCCTGAAAATTGATTATGCATTTGTAAATCGCATGAATGAAGAAAAATCAATTAGCTCTATTGTCGAGGGCATTGCGAAGCTAGGTCCAATTCTAAGTCTTGATGTTATTGCTGAGGGAATTGAAACCATTGAACAACTGGACAGTCTTCAACTAGTCGGCTGTGAATTTGGTCAAGGATTTTTATTTAGTCGTGCAATCTGTGCAAGTGAAGCAAAAATGATGCTAATGACTAAAGTGATAGAATAAATTTTTTGATTTTAGTTTTTGGCAACCCTCATCAGGTTGCCTTTTTTTATTTTGGTTTCAAATGCTTATAATGATTAATAGGAAAAATAAAGTTATAGAATTAAAATTATTTTTTCATGAAAAACGCTTGTAAAGTTATTCTATTATGCGTATTGTGGTTTCAAGATTAATTTTTACTATGTTCTAAAGACATGCATAATCAACTTTTGACAAATAACGCTTATTATTATTTTTGGCAATTTAACAACTAGTTGCCTAGATGCGTTCGGGCAACTTTAAGGTTGCCCATCAAAGTTTATACCTGATCGGCAACCCCGCTCAGGTTTTTTTATGCATATTTTTTAGACGTCTGGAGTTTAACATGAACAATTTTAATACTTTTTATTTTAGCGATTCTGATTGGTACTACTTTAGCTCTTTATTGAATCAACACAAAACGTCCCATAGAACACATAAGCTCAAATAAAAGATCGGACTGTAAACAGCAGTCCAAAGGAACAGTTATGAATGCTTTAAATACTTGTTTAGAAACATTAAACTCAAATAAATCTCAAGACCAAGAAAAACAATTGATATTGCCTATGCATTTGAAGGCACAATTTCCTTTAAGTATTAAATTACAAGAACAAATTGATCAACATCGCCAAGCGATTGAAAATATTTTAAATGGTACAGATGATCGCTTAATGATCATCACAGGGCCATGTTCAATTCATGATCCAAAAGCTGTACTTGAATATGCTGAAAAATTAGTAGAATTGCAAAAAAGTGTCGCAGATAAAATTCTATTTGTTATGCGTGCTTACATTGAAAAGCCGAGAACCACTGTAGGTTGGAAGGGGTTTCTTTATGATCCTAAGCTAAATGGATCTGCTGATATGCAGCTCGGTTTAGAGCGTTCACGTCAACTGTATTTAGATATTATTGGGTTAGGTCTACCTATTTCATCTGAGATATTAAGCCCAATGGCCACCGCATATTTCGATGATTTATTGAGTTGGGGTGCTGTAGGTGCGCGTACCAGTGAATCTCAAATACATCGTGAAATCTCAAGCCAAATGCCATATAGCATTGGATTCAAAAATGGTACCGATGGCTCGATTCAAATTGCGTTAGATGCGATTCAATCATCCAGTCATGCACATCATTTCTTGGGTATGAGTCAATCTGGTTTACCTGCAATACTTGAATCTAAAGGTAATCCCAATGCACATTTAATTTTGCGTGGATCGAATACAGGTACCAATTATCAATTCAGTGAAATTGAAAAAATTCGTGAAAACAATAAAGGGTATTTGCCACCTTTGGTAATCGATTGCAGTCATGGGAATAGTGCTAAAAACCCATTAAATCAACCTGATGTTCTGAAGCAAATTATTGCTGAAAGAAATGAAACGAGCGTCTGTGGCGTCATGCTTGAAAGTTTCTTAGTCGATGGCAATCAAAAAATAAGTGATCATATGACTTATGGACAATCTGTGACTGACGGTTGTTTAGGTTGGGAGAAAACAGAAAAGCTTTATTTAGACGTGGCTGATCAATTACGATTAATAGCTTTGAAACATAGTGCTTAATATTCATGTGTATAATATTTCTATGTATATAGAAGCCCCAAGTTTAGGGGCTTTTTTTTAAAAATGCTGAAATCAATGTGGTTATAAGCTGATTTAAGTGTAGTGATCTAATTGTTCAAATTTGATTCTTAAATAATTTGATCCAATAGGCATTTTGAATAGAATTGAACAAGGCGTTCTGGTTTTAATATTTGAGCCTTTGAATAAAAATGTGCAATATTACAAACATAAATAAGTGCTTGATCATTAAAAAATTAAGTTATTTTTGAATGTATTTTGCACGATTAAAAGTCAGTTACTAAATTTCGATGGGGTGATCAATGTATTCGTCTGAGTTAATCAATGAAGCGCGTAGTTTCATGTTCCGCTTGCTCAAAAATGTTTTTGACAATGGTGGTTCAGATTTATTCATATCAGCAGATTTTCCTCCGAGTATGAAACATCAGGGCTTGATGAAGCCACTCAGCTCACAAGAGCTGACTGCAGATAAAACAAAACTATTTGCACACAGCTTGATGAATGACAAACAGCGTGCAGAGTTTGAACAAGAATTAGAATGCAACTTTGCCATTAGCATTCCAGATGTATCACGTTTTCGTGTTAATGTTTTTCAGCAACAAATGAATGTGGGGATGGTCATTCGTACCATCACATCAGAAATTCCGAACTTCACTAAATTAAAACTTCCACCATCTTTGAAAGATGTAATTATGGAAAAACGTGGTTTAATTTTAGTGGTCGGTGGAACGGGATCTGGTAAATCAACCTCACTTGCTGCGATGATTGACCATCGTAATGAAAACTCAGCAGGGCATATCATTACAGTTGAAGATCCAGTTGAATATGTGCATAAGCACAAAAAATCGATGATTACCCATCGTGAAGTGGGCGTAGACTGCCACTCATGGCATAACGCACTGAAAAATACTTTACGTCAAGCACCTGATGTAATCTTGATCGGTGAGATTCGCGATACGGAAACGATGGAACATGCAATAGCCTTTGCTGAAACTGGACATTTGTGTCTGGGGACACTACATGCAAACAATGCGAACCAAACCCTAGATCGTATTATCAACTTTTTCCCAGAAGAGCGTCGTAATCAATTATTGATGGATTTATCCTCTAACATGAAAGCGATTATTTCTCAGCGTCTGATTCGAACTGAAGATGGTAAAGGCCGTCGTGCAGCTGTAGAAATCATGTTAAATACACCTTTGGTTTCCGATGTGATT
This sequence comes from Acinetobacter sp. CY79, assembly GCF_059515845.1. Lineage (NCBI taxonomy): Bacteria > Pseudomonadati > Pseudomonadota > Gammaproteobacteria > Moraxellales > Moraxellaceae > Acinetobacter > Acinetobacter sp. CY79. Next base: position 19,706 of record NZ_JCAKMY010000004.1, on the reverse strand, counting down.
CTGAAAGGTAATTTCCATGAACTCAAAGAGATTATGACGAAATCTCGAGAGTTAGGTATGCAAACTTTCGATCAGGCATTATTTGATTTATATGATGAAGGTTCAATTAGTTATGATGAAGCCATTCGAAATGCGGATTCTATGAATGAAATTCGTTTAAAAATCAAATTGAACAGTAAACGTAAAGTTGAAGGCGCTGATCGTGCAGTTAGTTCATTTAAAATGTTTGATGATGGCGTAGGACAGGAATAAAGGTAGGCTATACATTCTTAAATCAAAAAATCAGCCTTTAGGCTGATTTTTTATGGTCATTCAGATTTTCTCGTTACATTCACAGACCAGCTTCGTATTGCTCACTTGACAATAGTTCTTCTATATCTGCCATATCATTTGGTTTGATTTTATAAATCCAACCTTTACCATACGGATCATCATTGACAAAATCTGGATCTTCTTCAAGAAGTTCATTAATTTCAACAACAACACCTGAAATCGGGGCATGAATATCAGAGGCTGTTTTTACAGATTCTACAACACCTGTTTGTTGACCTGCAGTCACTTCTGTACCAACTTCTGGAGCTTCGACATAAACTAGGTCGCCCAAAGCATCTTGCGCATGATCAGAAATACCAGTCACCACAAGCTCACCTTCGATTCTAACCCATTCATGTGTACTTGCATATTTCAACTCAGATGGATGATTCATAATGATTCCTTGGTTCTAACAGAACAACAAAATAAAAATTTTTCAGTGTTATACATGGTTTTGAACGAAAGCGAAAGTTCAAAAAATTCTATAGATAGGGATCTTTACGCCAACTGCTTGGGCTTCGACCACTCCAACGCTTAAAAGCGCGACTAAAGTTGGCAACATCTGAATAACCCAATTCATCTGCAATCTGTTCTAGGGTGTAATCTGTACGCGATAGTAACGATGTAGCATGTCGATAACGCACTTCATCCACAATGGTCGAAAAAGACGTACCTTCAGCGGCAAGTTGTCTTTTTAATGTGCGATCAGACATATGTAAACGATCAGCAACATTTTCAATGCTGAGGTAATGCTGCTCTGAATGGGTAAGAATATCACGGACACGCATTGAAACACGGCGTCGCTCTCCGAGTTCTGAAAGTTCAGCTTCACACTGATTAATTGCAATCTGGCTGGAAATTGGATCAGCATTGACCATTTTTAAACCTAAGTATTTCTTATCGAAGCTTGCCACAAAGTGGGTTTGATCAAAATGCACAATTTGCTGAGGGGCCATACGGGAAATATAGCGATCGAAGCCTTCAGGTTTTGGAAAATCGAAATTGATCTCACCATGCAAGTCATCAATGCCAGTTAAAGCTTTCGCCATCGTAATGACGCCAAAGGTCAATGACATCACAATCTCAGTTCTCAACGGTTCAAGATCAATATCACATTGAAGCTGTAACGATACTTGCTCTGTAAATGTTGAAAAATGAAATTGCAAAAAGGGCATGCGTAACTGAATAAAACGATTAGCAAGGATTAACGCATCCATAATTTCATTGGAGGTCATGATCGCATAACCAATAAAGCCATGGATCGAAATTCGCATCTGATTACCTAGATGATAACCGAGTGAACTTTCGCCCGTCATTTTACGTGCCAGAATGATCATCTCATTTGCAATGGGTAAGGGAATACGAAATTCAGGATCAGCAAGCTGTTCAGGCGTATAATTGAATGGTGCAAAAAGTGATTCTGCACTGTATCCCCAGCGAGAAACCACATCGAGTAATAATAACCCGTATACACCTGGAATGCCTAAATCTTGGCGAACTGAGACTGTTTTCATTTGCGATCCATAGCTTGTCACAATTATTTTAATACTTATTTCTACAATTTTATATTGTCATAAATTCAGACGAATAATCGATAAAATTGTTGGACAAAGATTAGCTTTGTCCTAACATCGCCTCGCGACTAAAGACAATAATTTTAGTGGTAGAAATCAATAAAACATCACTATCTTGATTACGAGTCTGATTTACATAAGATACAATAGCACGATCTGCTTTGGTCTTAGAGGGTGTAATGGATACAATTTCAACTTCTACATGTAAACGATCACCTGCACGTGCGGGGCGTGGCCATCTTAAGCTGGATTCAGAGCCGATTAAACCATAAGCAACTGGAAAGCATTCGGTCCATAAACGCATAGTGACTGCCGAAGTATGCCATCCACTGGCTGCAAGCCCTTTAAAAATAGGATGTTCAGCCGCTTTTTCTTCATCTAAATGAAAAACTTGAGGGTCATACTGACTGGCGAATTGCTTAATTTCATCTAAAGTCATTTCATATTCACGACTTTTAAAGCGATCACCAATTTTTATATCTTCCAGATACAACATTTAATCTTCTTCCTGTGCTAGGACGGTTTGTTCTACTAAAAAGCCACCCGTTTGACGTTGCCATAACTGAGCGTAAATTCCATTTTGAGCAATGAGCTGTTCATGAGTCCCTTGCTCCACGATAGTCCCTTGATCTAAAACAATTAATCGATCCATTTGAGCAATTGTAGATAAACGATGCGCAATTGCAATGACTGTTTTACCTTCCATTAAATCATCTAGACTCGATTGAATGGCTGCTTCCACTTCAGAATCAAGCGCACTCGTTGCTTCATCTAATACCAAAATAGGGGCATCTTTTAAGAACACACGTGCAATCGCGATCCTTTGACGTTGTCCGCCTGATAATTTAACACCACGCTCTCCAACGTATGCATCATATCCAGTTTGACCCCGTAGGTCGGTGAGTTGAGGAATGAATTCTTCAGCTTTGGCTTTTCGTACAGCCTCAAACATTTCCTCATCGGTTGCATCAGGACGACCATATTTAATGTTTTCAGCCACGGTTCGGTGTAATAAGGAGGTATCTTGCGTGACCAGTGCAATATTTTTTCTTAAGCTATCTTGAGAGACATCTTGAATATTTTGACCATCGATGCAAATGCGACCTTGGTTTAATCTGTAGAAGTTTAAAAGTAGTTGAATTAACGTTGATTTTCCTGCACCAGAACGTCCAACGATGCCAATTTTTTCACCCGGTTTAATTTCAAGATTAAGCTGATCAATCACATTTTTATCATTATAGGCAAAGGTCACCTGATCAAAGGTAATGCCACCTTTTTCAATATTTAAAGGCAGGGCATTGGGTGAGTCTTGGATATGAATTGGTTTGCCTAGGGTTTTCATCCCATCTTGAATGGTACCAATATTTTCAAATAAGGCTGAAGTTTGCCACATCATAAATGCAGCCATACTGTTGAGTTTTAAAATCATGGCAGTCGTTGCGGCAATCACGCCAATTTGTGCTTGCCCCTGTAACCATAGCCAAACAGCTGTACCTAAAACGCCAAAAAACAACACGGCAGTCAATAGATTAATACTGATTTCGTATTTTGTACCTAAACGCATTTGTTGAAATACAGTCACCATGAACTCTTGCATAGACTCTTTGGCATATTGACTTTCTCGACCTGCATGCGCAAAAAGCTTCACCGTTTGAATATTGGTATAAGCATCTGTGACACGACCCGTCATCACTGCACGGGCATCGGCTTGTTTCTTCGAAACGTGTCCTAGCTTTGGAATAAAATACAATGCAGCGCCAACAAATAAAATGAGCCAAATGAACAGGGGGATCAGTAAAATAGGGGAAACTTGTCCAAGTACAACACTGATGGTAATAAAGTAAATCACCACATAAGTGACCATGTCGCCTAAGATCACCCAGAACTCACGAACCGCCAAAGACGTCTGCATGACTTTTGCCGAAAGACGACCTGCAAAGTCGTTGTGGAAAAACTCTAGACCTTGACGTAACAATAGATTGTGAAATCTCCAACGCAAACGCATGGGGAAACTACTGTACAAAATCTGATGTCGAATGATCGACTGTAAGCTTGAAAAGAAGATATTGGCAAATAAAATTGTACTTAAAATAATAATATTTTGTTGATGATTTCTAAGGAATGATTCAGGTTTCGATTGGGTTAACCAATCTACTAAATGACCAATTTGAGAGAAAAATAAAGCCTCAAAACTTGCCGTTGCAGCCGTAAATAAAATCAGGCAGATGAGATATTTTTTTACACCAGTCGCAGCTTGCCAAACAAAGGAGAAGAACGTCGTAGGTAAAGGTTCATTTAAACCTTCCGTTGGATAGGGATCTACGCGTTTTTCAAACCACTTAAGCATTACTGAAACTCTTACAAACTTGTTTTAGATGGAGTTTACTTTAAAAAGGATGTAATTAGTATTGAAGTTAAAATGTGAAATCGTGTTCTTCTTAGATTATCAAAAAATTAAAGTATGACTCCAATTAAAGAAAGACAAGCAAGGCTTGTCTTTTCAATAGGGTCTGGCTTTAAAAATAAGAACGACAAGTAGTCTTAAACTTATTCCATTGAGTGTTCAATGAATTAGCCTAAATTAATGTTTTACCACATTAAGTCATCTGGAATGACGTAAGCTGCATACGGATCTTCTTCATCAGTGACTTCGGCAGTATTTTCACTATTATTTACCAAGATAAAACCAGTCAATTTTTCATTAATACGTTCAGCAAGGGCTTTAGGTAAAAAAGCATAACGATCATGATCTTTTGCAACCACTAAGCTACCTGAAACTAGGGCATTATAGATTTGCTGATTGATATAAACTTTCTTAATTTTACTGTCATCAATAAATTGATAAGTTACGTCGCCATCGGTGTCTTTAATTTTGTGATGGCTAATCATTTGAATCACAGATGCACGTAGCGTCTTTTCTTCCAAAGCCAGTTTTTTCTCTAAGCTCAGCGCTTGATCTTTTGCAAGTTTCTCTTGCTGGTCTTTTTCAATTTTAGCTTTCAGTTCAGCTTCATTACTTTGACCTGTACGCTGTTCATGTACGGCTTGTTTAGAGAGTTTCTTCGCCTTTTTATTGTCTACCAAGCCTGCTTTAAGCAACTGTGCTTGCAATGCATTTTTAACCATTTAAATACCAACCATAATTAAAGACGAGAATGTCGCAAATATATCATCCAATACACCAAACAGATCAAAAGACTTAAACCTGCAGGCAATAAGAACGCATTCAATTGTAAATAGGGATAACTGATTGCTGCAATTATACTTCCAATGATAAATCCAATTAAGATCAATAAATGCAGAATTATTTTTTTAGCGTCATTTTTCAGTCCACGAACAAAATAACCCAGAGCCAAACCTAAATCGGTTAATACACCTGAAAGATGCGTGGTTCGGATAATGGCACCTTGATAATGGCTCACCATTGCATTTTGAATGCCCATTGATGCACATGCCCAAAGTAAGGCATAACGTGGATAATCCGCTATAAAGAACCAACACATCAAAATAAATATCATGACTAAAGTTAAAGGCAAACCGTAGCGTCGACCCAGTTCAAAATGACTATTCCCGAGGATAAAGCCACTATAACTTGATCCGAGTACATAGCTCGTCACAACCAAGATCAGAAAAATGACAGATGCATAATCTTGATCGGCAAGACTGAGCGCAATCAGACTGGCATTTCCTGTCATGTGAGAAACAGATTGATGCAGAAGAGAAATGAGTCCTAAAACGTTAATCATGCCCGCATTCATTGCGAGCATGAAAGCTCCGAACTGAACCCATTTGGGAAGGTGTTGAAATGGCATGACTTTATATCGGAAAAATCGACCATTTCAATATATTATTTTGTTGGAGCGCGATCAACAGCTACAGTAAATAATACGTCTGTAGATGAGTTAAGTGCCGTTTCAGTTGAGTCTTGTAAAACACTGATCACCATACCAATAGCGACCACTTGCATAGCAATATCAGAAGAAATATTGAAAAGACCACACGCCACTGGAATCAAGAGTAATGAACCACCAGCTACGCCAGAAGCACCACATGCAGAAACGGTAGCAACGACAGAAAGGATGATCATGGTTGTGATATCAACTGGAATCCCTAAAGTATGTACCGTTGCTAAAGTCAATACAGTGATTGTCACTGAAGCACCCGCCATATTGATGGCAGCACCCAGTGGGATCGCAACACTAGCAGTGGTTTCTGGAACACCTAAACGTTTCGCCAAATCCAAGTTCACAGGAATATTCGCAGCTGAACTCCGTGTGAAAAATGCAGTAATACCACTTTCACGCAGACATTTAAAAACTAAAGGATATGGGTTAGACCGTGTAACGATTGCCACCATAATCGGATTAATGACCAATGCAACGAAGAACATGGTGCCGATTAAAACCGCCAATAAATGGGCATAACTGGTGAGTGTTTTAATCCCAGATTCAGCAAAGGTAACAGCAACTAAGCCAAAAATACCAATCGGGGCAAAGTTAATCACTAAACGAATCACACGATTCACAGCATTCGCAGCGTCTGTCAAAAAGACTTTTGAGGTATCACTGGCATGACGGAACGCAAGACCTAGCACTACAGCCCACGCCAAAATACCAATGAAGTTTGCTTCAGAAATCGCAGTAACGGGGTTTGCAACAAAACTTAATAATAAATTTTTAAAAATTTCAGCCAAGCTTCCAGGCGCTTGTAGCTCTGAATTTGCAGGAATATCTAAAAATAGTGTACTTGGAAAAATGTTACTTGCGGTCACTGCTGTGACTGCAGACAAGAACATCCCAATCGCGTACATCACCATGATGGGTTTAATCTTGGCATTGGCACCATTTCCCACAGTGAAATTGGCGATCGAGGCTAAAACAAGTACAAACACTAAAATAGGGGCAACTGACTTTAATGCCTTAATGAATAAGTCACCAAGAATGCTTAAATACGGCGCAACTTGAGGAACAAAGACAGCAACAGCTACGCCTAAAATAATGGCGATAATAATTTTGGTAACTAAACTCAAACGTGCTAGAGCAGCGAACATAACTGAACCTAAAATGCCTAGACTGGCTTAAAATCAAAGAAATAAGCTCGGTATTCTATACTGAAACTCAGATGTTAAATAAAACAATTTATTAAGAAAAAATAACCCTTTAAATTACATGAGTTTTTTGATATTTAAATTATAAAATAATATCCAACTTGAACCTAAGCTTAATCAATTACTTAAGAAAAGGTCTGTGCATCCAATTCATGCATTGCTTGGTAGTGGGTGAGATAAACTTTTCCAGAAAGTTGTTTTAGGAAAGCAGAATCGTTTAAATGATCCATGACAGGTCCCTTGATTTCTGTCAGATGTAATTTGATATTCAACTTTTGCAATTCGCTATTCATTTCAGTTAAGGCATCCAATGCACTAAAGTCAATATTACTGATACTCGAACAGTTGACCACCACGTGCTTTAAGTTGGCATGCTGACTCACTTCTAAAATCACAAATTCTTTTAAAGTATTTGCGTTCAAAAAGCTTAGGTTTTCATCGACGCGTAAAGACACGATTTCAGCACTGGTCACCACATCATGGCGTGAAATATTACGGAAATGTTGAGTCCCTTGAACCAAACCAATGACCGCAATATGGGGGCGGCTGATTCTCCACAACAACAATATAAAAGTCACAGCAATACCAATCATTAGACCACTGGTGATGTCGATGCAAAGTACACCGAGGAAAGTAACAAGCATTGCAAAACCATCTGCCTTAGAATATTTCCAAGTATCAACGAAAGGTTTGACACTGATGAGTTTCCAAATAGAAACGATGATCGTCGCAGCAAGAATTGAAAGAGGAAGCAATGCAAACAAGCTGGTAAAGTAAAGACTCACAATAACGATGAGAATAGAAGAAATTACACCGGCCATTGGTGTTTTAGCGCCAGCATCTGCATTCACTACAGTTCGAGATAAACTACCAGAAACTGGAAAAGCAGAACTTATGCCTGCACCTAGATTGGCTAAACCCAGCGCAACAAGCTCCTGATTACTATTTAGCTCACTTCGTTTTTGGAAAGCCGTTGCCTGAGCAATAGAAATTGATTCTACAAAGCTCACCATGGCAATCATAAATGCACCAGGCAACAATGTTTTAACCAATTCCCATGTCCAAAACGGCATAGAGAGAGGAGGAAAACCCATAGGGATTTCACCCACTGTTTTAATCCCAAGTTGATCGATACGAATGAAATAAACTAATGTGATTGAAAGCAAAACCAAAATAAGCGGCACAGCCCGATTCAGAAATTGACTATCACCAATAACTGTTTCTATCTTTTTGCTTTTTAAGAGTTTGGGGATATAAATTAAAAATAAAATAGCACTAATGCCAAAACCTAAAGTCGCAATATGACCGAGTCCAAGATATTCCCAAAGACTTTGGCTAAATTGAATAATGTTGCTAGATTGGAGCGGAAGATCCAGTAAAAATTTAACTTGGCTCAGTACGATAAGTAGTGCTGATGCAATAATAAAACTTTGAATGACTGGATGACTGATCAATCGGATTAAAAATCCAAATCTGAATAATCCCAATAAAAAAGAAATAACACCGACCATGACAGCAAGTAAGCACGCCGCTTGGACATAAACAGGTGAGCCGACCTCATATAAAGGCTCTAAAGTTGCAAAAGTCATCATGGAAATTAAGGCAACAGGACCAATTGACAAGGTTAAACTACTACCTGACATTGCATAGATCATCATGGGAATAACACTGGCATATAAACCCATAATCGGGGGTAAACCAGCAATCATGGCATATGCCATGCCTTGAGGGACGAGCATAGCGACCACGATCAATGCTGCCATTAGATCATCTTTGAAAATAGGATTCTTATAGCGCTTTAACCATTTCCACGCAGGAAAAATGCTATCTAAGGTAAACTTCGGGCGCGCCATAATAAATTCTAAATCACAAATTATGATATATTATGCTTAAAAAGTGATAACAAATCATCACTTAAATAACTTCGATTATGAGATGTTTAATCAGGATTTGATAAAAGAAGAAATTATTAATCGCAATTAAATAATATGTGATTGAAATCACAATATTTTTTTATTATAATCACTTTAGAAAATAAAATATCTAATATAAATTAATAATATAGTGGAATCGTGATGCAATATACTAAAAAATTAGAGCAATTGATTTCTTCAGTTCAGCAACAAAACCGTATGCTGAAACTCACGTTTCCAAATAACGATGTCGCTCAAGCACCACAAATGGTCGCTAACTTTTTAAATGCTAAAGAAAAGTTTAATCAAGACTTTGAGTTTAATATTGAAGTTTTGTCTGAGAACTCTGAAATTCCTTTAGACGATTTGATTGGTAAAATGGCATGTATTGAATGCATGCGTCATGATGGAACATCACGCTTCTTCAATGGTTATATCTTCAGTTTTCGTTTCCTTAAAAACGATGGCGGATTTAGCCGCTATGAAATGATTTTAAAACCTTGGTTGGCTTTTCTTCAGTACCGTCAAGACTGTCAGGTCTTCCAAGAACTTCCACTAAAAGACCGCAGTACCCAATTATTTAAAAACTGTATTTACAGTGATGTACTGTGGGATCTTAGAAACCCTGATCCAGAAACAACTTTCTCGGTTCAGTTCAACGAAACAGATTACAACTACTTACAGCGCCAATGGGAGCGGGCGGGATGGATCTATTGGTATGAACATCGTGCTAATGGACATACCCTGCATATTATTGATCAAACTCAGACTTGTTCGCCCATTCAAGCTCAAAATAATGAACTGATTTGGCGTGGTAATGAAGCTCACAATACGGGTGTTGGGATTATTGCTTTCGCGAATCGCTCTCAGCTTAATTTTAACGCGTACACAGCATCAAGTTTTGATTTTAAAGCACCAGACCAGTTGCAATCAGAGTTTACACCTTCCAAAGTCCTTGCGGGCATATTGAAACTGGAAAGCTATGCCTATAGTGGTGCATATGGTTTTAAAGATACCGATCAAGGAAATAATGATTTAAAACTTATTAGCGATGCCAATACGGCTGCAGATCAAACGAAATACCTAAGTTGCAATGATGCTTATGCTGAAATTGGTCGATGGTTCAAGCTTGCTCGTTTCAATACTTCTGGTGATGCTAATAATGAATTTTTGATTATTGGTATAAAACATACCGCAGGTAATAACTACTTATTTGAAACAGATAAGGATACGGCTCAATACCATGCCGAATTAGAATGTATTAGTCGAGATATACCATGGTTGCCTTTGCTGAACGCCAACAGTCAGGAAACTCGGATTTATGGGATGCAAACGGCGAAAGTGGTGGGTCCAGCAGGCGAGGAAATTTATACCGATAAATATGGTCGTGTCAAAGTCCAATTCCATTGGGATCGTTTAGGTCAGCAAAATGAAAATTCATCCGCATGGGTCCGCGTTGCGACGGCTTGGGCAGGCAGTAACTTTGGGATGGTGTCGATTCCTCGAATTGGGCAAGAGGTTATTGTTCAGTTCTTAGATGGGAATCCTGACCGACCTGTAATTACTGGAAGTGTGTATAACGAAGATAATTTACCGCCTTGGGACTTGCCAACCAATGCGACACAATCGGGAATTTTATCTCGATCAACCGTTGGTGCAACTCCTGAAAATGCCAATGCGATTCGCTTTGAAGACAAGAAAGGCTCGGAAGAAGTCTGGATTCAGGCTGAAAAAGACCAGAACATTAATGTCAAAAATAATGAATCTCATACCATTGGTGTAGATCGAACTAAATCTGTTGGAAGTAATGAGACTGTCAGTATCGGTGCAGACCGTACAGAAACAGTTGGTAATAATGAAACGATTACTGTTCAAAAAGATCGAACTGAAACTGTTGGTCAAAATGAAACCATTAGTATTGGTGCGAATCGAACTGAAACCGTGACAGGAAATGAATCGATCACCATTCAACAAAACCGTACAAAAACAGTGGTGGGCAATGAAACCGATAGTATTTCAAAAAATCAAAAAATCAGCGTTTCTCAAAATCAATCTACATCAGTCGGTCAAAATCAAACAGTATCAGTAGGTCTGAATAAAGTGGAGTCAGTTGCGATTGCGAAAGCACTTAATGTGGGTGCCGCTTATGCTGTGACTGTAGGAGCAGGTCATGCTGTTACAGTGGGAGGTGCAATGAATACCGCTGTAGGTCTGGCACAGTTTGAACAAGTGGGATTGAACAAAGTTGTCAACATAGGAGCAAATTACGTTATTGAAGTTGCTGATCGTTTTGAGGTCAGAGTGGGTTCGTCAAGTCTCATTTTAAATTCAGACGGAACAATTGTGCTTTCAGGGACAAGCATTCTCATTGAAGGAAATGGACCAGTTCAGATTAATGGTCAAGATGTAGACATCAACTGATAATAAGAGCATTCATCTCAATGACATTACAAAATCAAACTCCTTTTCCAGCGCTTATGTTTTCATCTGCTGATCCGAATAAACAAGAACATAAAATTGTTGTCATGAAGGTGAGTTACCGCATTGTACGGCAAGGTGTTGACCAATGGGGATTGCAACTTATAACTGACGGGTCTGTGCCTTTATGTTTAGCCGATGAATATTGGGGAGAAATTGGGGAGAGTAGTGTCAAGATTGAAAGTGACTTAGCGCCTTATAAGCCCAAGTGTGATGTCATCCTAAATGGTTCAGCATACACGCCTGACGCTAAAGAAATGACCGCAATTGCTGTACGTTTAAAAATGAGTTATCCGGAACCTTTAAAAGAACTTAAAAAACCTCAGGAGCCAAAACCGTTAAATCCAACTATGCCACTCACCGAATCTCAAAAAAAACAATGGATAAATGATTTAGCTAATTATGATAAAAAATTAAAAGAGCAACAATCTAAAACAAAGTTCACAGTCCTTTTAGAAAAAACTTTAAGTGTTTTAGGAGAAAGTACTTTTAAACCTAATACGCTTTTGCCAGGTTGGAAGCGAACATCTTTAAAACCTTTTACCATGTTGCCTATACGTTGGGATTATGCTTTTGGTGGTCATCAAGTTGTTTATAAATTTGTAGATCAGAGTGGCCAGCCGATCTTTAATGAGATGTGTTATTCCAATCCTCTGGGCACGGGTTGGGTTGAGGATGTTTATTTTGAAGCTTGTGAGAAAGTCAATAAAGACAGAAAAAGTGAAGATAAAATAAAAAACTATAAGGACATTGATGCACCTCGTATTGAATTTCACATGCAGCGTCAACCTAAACCTGCCATCGTTAAACATCCTAAAGCGACTGAACTAAATGCAAAAGTAATGGATAAGATCAGTCAAAAATATCCTTATCAACCAGCAGGTTTTGGTTTTGTCGGACGACCATGGACTCCGCGTATTGCTTTAGCAGGAACATACGACGATCAATGGGTCGAAAAGCAGCACCCTTATCCACCACAAGATATGGATTATGGCTATTGGAATGGCGCACCTAAAGACCAACAAATTGAATTTTTTTACCCCAATGCACGTATTGAATTGTGGAATCTAACACCGCTCGAATATTCAAATAAAGGTTACATCAGATTCGACTTTTTGGGTCATCGCCCATTTATCAAAGTTTTTTTTAAGTCTGGAGAAATGCTTCCTTTTCCCATGATCACGGACACTGTATTGATCGATACCGATAATATGATCGTGAGCTTGACACATAAGTCGTGGATTCGCTCAGATACTGCTCCATTTGATCGAGTTGAAACACATTTAAGTGTTGAAGCAGAAGGCCCACTATTTGATTTACCTGAACAATTAGAAAAAAAATTAAAGGAAATGAGTCATGGCTGAGAATAACCAACTGAGGAAAGAAAGTAACTGGCTCATTTTATGTATTGCACCAGACGTGTGTAAAACCCCACCGGGAATACCTGTACCTTATCCAGCTGTCGCATTTCTAGAAGATTCTGATCAAGTTCAAAATAATGTGAAAGCGAATCGTCATGAATTTGTTTTACACGACCAAAGTTTAGTGACACGTACTTGGGGCGATCAATTAGGAATATTGAAAGGAGTTAAGAGCCAAACAGTTGGTGCCCAATGTTACCCTAAAGATAAAAGCTCTAGTTTTAATGTCAATAAGAAGGGCGTGGTGAGGGCTGAAGATCAATTTTGGATGAATGGTAATACTATAGATAATGGTAATACCCTAGGTCGTGTTATCAAAATTCCGCCTCTCAAAGAAATGATGAGTAAGGCTCTTGATGTTTTACAAGTTGGTCTAGATTTAGTCGGACTCATTCCTGGTTTAGGGGAAATCGCTGATTTAGCCAATGGATTAATATCACTTGCTCGCGGTGATTATGTAGGCGCTGCACTTTCGTTTGCGGCGATGATTCCATTTGCGGGTTGGGCTGCAACGGGAGCCAAAGGTGCACGCAAAATTGCCAAAGCCAGTGATGAAGTTGTTGATGCTGCCAATACAGCAAAGAAAACGCCAACACCGCCAGCTAAACAACCAGGGTCTACTATTGAAGGCAATGCTGGTAAAGGTGATACTCCAAGTAGTTGTCCATTTCCACAAGTCAGTAAACCTGTAAGTCCAACACAAGGGGCTAAAATCTTGATGGGGGATATGGATACTGATTTCTCACTTCATTCTGCATTTCCACTGATTTGGCAAAGATTTTATGCGAGTAATAGTGCTGTTGGCACTAAAAAGTATCCAAATAGTTGGTATGGTCAAGGTTGGAGTCATTCTTACAGTATTCAAATCAAAGTATTACCTGCACATCAGAAAATTGAAGTCGTACTTCCGTTAGGACGGGTCGCGACATTTCCTTATTTAGAACCTAATGATCAGTTTTATTCGATTTATGAAAATTTCACCTTAATACGTGAATCTGTAGAAAGTGGCAAAGAACACCGTGATTTCAAGTTTAGAATTGCGTTTGGTGAACTTGAATCCGCCAATACTTTTTATGAATTTTACCATCAGGTTGAGAGTGAAAGAACGAAGGCTGAACAGCTTATCCTGTGTACTGGGGTCAATGATGTTTTAGGTAATCGCATAGGTTTGGAGTATTTATACAAGGATGAAGTACGAAAAAACTATCCTAGTCATATATATGACAATTTAGATCGCGTATTGGCTTTAGATTTTATTGAAATTAATCAGCAAATCCGCTTAAAAGAGGTTAAGCACTTACAGAAACTTCAAAGCAGGTTAAATGCTGATCATACCTCTCAGCAATTAGCATTAAGTATAGAACAACGTCTTTTCGATGCGACACAAGACGCTCATCATGCGTTGATGGATTTAGATGAGTATTTAAATACAAAAATACTCGCGCGTTACAACTATTCGAGTCAAGCTGACTTAATTGAAGTCTATATTGATGACAGTCCTGTAGATGCGCAATCATTTGAACAATTCAAACTACGATTGACTCGTAAATTTGAATGGAAAAATCATATGATGACTGCTCATCATCAGGTCGGAGGAATCAGTAGTTATTACGAATATGATGATTATCAGCCCGAAGGTCGGGTGATTTCAAACCAAGTCAATACCGACGAATCATATCTTTTTAAATATTTTGATGGCTATACTCAAGTTATCTATGCCCCGAATGAATCTGTTGAAAAGTCCGAGATTTATTATTTTAATGGCAAGAAAAAGTTAACCAAATTTGTAAATGCATTGGGGGCAGAAGAACACTATGAATATGACTCATATCATCGTTTATTGAAAAAAACCGATGCAGATGGTGGCATCACAGAATATCAATATAGTGGAACACAACTCACTAAAATCCGTAGTCTCATCCAGTATGATTCCACGACCCATTTACCTATTTGGCGAGAAATATCTTTAACTTGGACAGAGGGTCGGCTCACCCAAGTGACTGATCCTTTAGGCAACAGTGAAACTACAGCCTATGATTTTGCAGGGCAACCCTTAGTTGTCACTAATGCATTAGGTCATCAGACTCAAATTAAATATACGCCCACAGGTATGGCTTATCAGGTGACCGATGCCAAAGGCGCTCATAAACGTATACTCTGGGACAAGTTTGGAAATCTACAAAGATATCAAGACTGTAGCGGAAAAATTACACAATATCAGTATGATGCTTATGGTCGGCTAACCTCAGTTCAGAATGCCTTAGGACTAGAAACCAGTTTTAAATATTATGCGCATCAAGAGCAACCAAACGAAATTCATTATCCTGATGGGGGTATAGAACAGTTTAAATATGATGCTTTGGAACGTTTAATTGAGTATCGAGATGCCTTAGGACGAACGACGACCTATGAGTATAGTGTTGATAATTTACCGATTCAACGTACTGATCCTGCCAATGGAACAGTGACCTATCATTATGATCAGTTACGTCGTTTTGTGGGAATCACCAATGAAAATGGACAGACGTGGACACTTGAATATGATGCCAATGATCAAGTGATTGCGGAAACCACCTTTGATGGTGTTCGTACTGAATATGAATATAGTCCAGCAGGACAACTAATCAAACATCGACAGTTTACTGAGAACAAAGAAATCCGTTATAGCACCGTCTTCAAACGTGATTTACTGGGGCAGTTACTCGAGCAATATATTGTTGATCATCGTGATCTGACTGAGAAAAAAAGAACACGCTATGACTATGATTTAGCAGGGCAACTGATACAAGCGCGAAATACAGAGAGTCATGTCAAGCTCAGTTACGATCCTATAGGTCAACTCAATAAAGAACAATTAATTGCCCATTGGTTTAATGAGGCAACTCAAGAACATACACAGCGTACCCATACGTTGACGCATTTGTATGACGAATTGGGTAATCGGATTGAAACGACACTGCCCGATGGGCGTAAGCTCAAGACCATGTATTATGGATCTGGTCATGCTTGGCATTATGCCTTAGAGGATAGCGAAGGCATCCATGAGATCAGTAGTCTAAAACGCGACGATTTGCATCAGGAAATTGAGCGGACTCAAGGGCAACTACATAGCCAATTTAAACTTGATAGAATGGGGCGTTTAACTGAACAACGTGTGGCATGGGAACAGGATCCAACTCAAAAGCTTTTAGAGCGCTTATATGACTATGATCAGGCAGGTCAGCTTAAAGAAATTTTAGACAAAAGATACTTATATTCACAACCGCATACCCAACAAGGAAATGGCTTTGTAGGTGGACATGTAGCTTCATGGCAACGCAAACAGAGCTATCAATATGATGTGTTGTCACGGTTAACAGGAAGTGAACTGTCTACTCAAGGTCAAAGTGAGAATTTTATTCAAATTCGAGAGCAATTTGCTTTTGACCCTGCGAGTAACATCTTACCAATAGCCTCTACAGCGGAAAATAATCAATCTAAAATTCTAGATAACCGTGTGAAGCATCTTGAGCAAGCACATCAAACTGTGGACTATGAGTATGATGACTTAGGTCGTGTGACACAAAAGCGTATTCACATCAAAGATAAGAATGCGTTTGGGCATATCCACCAACAACTCAGTGGTAATCACTTACTCAATCAATTTACGACACGTCAAATAGATCTGGAGTGGGATGAGCAGAATCAGCTCAAAGCCTCAACATCGACTAAGCCTGATGGGCGTGGTGGGCAAGAGATCATTCAAACCCAATATTGCTATGATCCATTTGGTCGACGAATAGCGAAACAGAGTCAAACCTATAAAAAAGAAATCATTACACAGCAAATTCAAGCAAAAATACAGCACGAAAAAGCTAACTCACAAAACCCAGCACATACAGTGAACCATCAACTGGGTTCATCGATGAACTTAAGTTTGGGGGGATCTACACAATTAGCTGGATCATCAAACTTAAATACCAGTCGATCTAAGATTATTCGACCGGCTAAAATGATTCAAAATGAATCCACTCATTTGGTTCAAAAACAAGCAGTGTGGAATGTGTGGGATGGTAATCGAATACTGCAAGACCATAATGGTAAGCATGTATTCACCACAGTGTATGAAGCGGATAGTTTTATACCTTTAGCACGTTTGGTATGGCTAGAAGATAAACTGACGCAAGCGGCGAATGATGAATCAACTTCCAAAAAAAATATAGAAAAACTGAATCAGCTTAAACAAATTGCACTGCAAAATATCGGTGAGCTTGAAGGATTAGATGAAGAGCAGACTTTACCACCAGTTGCGAATGATGAGCCACCGAAACATGCAAAACATCAAGTGTATTGGTATCAAAATGATCACTTGGGAACTCCAAGAGAACTCACTGAAAGAACAGGTGAGATTGCATGGGAAGCGGTGTATCAGGCATGGGGGAATACAGTCACAGTTGAATGGCAAGAGGTTGCAAAAGATCAAGAGCTAAATCCAATTCAGTTGAATGCTACTGAGCAAAGTTATTTACTGCAACCGCATCGTTTTCAGGGTCAGATTTATGATGTGGAGACAGGTTTACATTATAATGGTTTTAGATATTACGATGGTGATTCAGGCCGTTTTATTTCTCATGATCCCATCAAGTTATTAGGAGGTTTTAATAACTATTTATATGCACCAAATCCTGTATTATGGATTGACCCATGGGGGTTAGCTCGATCTAAAAAAACTCCTACAAGAAAATTGCAACAAAATTGGGAGGAATATACAGGACAAAGACATACAAATCCTGATTTACATCATGGCTTTCCTGAGGAATTTGCAAGTAGATTCATGGATGTTGCAGGGATAGATATTAATAATCCAAAATATTACTATAACCTACCTAAGAAGAAACATACGAAAAAACCAGGTATACATACTAATTCATCTAGGACAGGTAAAAATTGGAATAAAACATGGAAAGGAATTTTAGATAGGGTTGAAAGTTTAGGGCTTTGTAAAGATGATGCGAAGTACTTGTTAGAAAATATACTAAGAAATCTTGCTCGTAAGGAAAGAATTTCTAAACATAATAGTGATGCAGTAATTGGAGGTAAGAAGTGAACAAATTGATTGATGATCTAGTAGTAGGTGTTTTTAATAAACGTGATAAACCTATTAAGATAAAAAAGGATAAAGATTTTCCTAATGACGATAATTATCTTTATCTGCTTGAAAATTATTTGTGTGAAGAAATTTATCCTGATGTTAATTTGTTTTCATATGATATTTATGTTAAAGAAAATAAAGAATTGAAAGTTGAATTTGAGAAAGTTTCGGAACTTTTTTTCATTATTGGTGATAATGGGCAAGGAGATACCTGGTTTTTGTCAAGAAAAGGTATAATTTTCTTTTATGATCACAATGAGGGTGAATATGAATTGGAAAATTTTCAAAATTTAAATATTGATTTTTTAAATTTTCTAAAAATATGTATAATCATAAAAAAATATGAAGAAAATCTAGATAATAAAACTCAGCAAATGAAATTCATTAATGAGTTGAATTCAATCAAAGAAGGAATATATGACATATTTCCTTATGCTTATTTTTAATTATTAAGATTTTCAATTAAGTACAGATTTATGATGTTGAAACAGGTTTACACTATAACCGTTTTAGGTATTACGATCCCGATGTTGGACGGTTTATCTCACATGATCCGATAGGTTTATTGGGGGTGGGGATAATCAGTTTCAGTATGCGCCGAATCCTGTTCATTGGATTGATCCTTGGGGCTTAGCGAAAAAAATTAAAAAATCACCGCAGATTCCTAAAAAAACTAAACAAGCTTTTAATGATGCATTAAATAATATAAAAAATGGAAAAGGTACACCTAGACGTGACACTAATGGTAGTCCTAAAGGGCTTTGTTGCACAAAGGTTTGAAAGGCAGAGCTACCCTAATTGAGTTAAATTTAAGAGACAACTTGGGTATGAGGGCGACCTAATTCTGTGAATTTATTCAAGACCGCTATGCGTGCATGAATCTCATTCACCTGACTAGGGAAACTTCTTGATGTTAATTTATCGCCTAATAATTTGATGCAATGCATCTTGGTTTCCACCAAACTTCGACAATGATAACCAGACCACTTTTTCCAAAGCGATCTTCCTAGCCGTTTGACTGTTTTCAATAACTCATTGCGTTCTATAGACCTCGCTTGTTGATCTTTCCAAGGTTTTGCATTCTTTCTCGGTGGAATGACCGCATATGCATCTCGATCTAAAATGAGTTGTCGGCAGTGCTTTGTGTCATAAGCACCATCTGTATAAACAGAATCAATTTGTTCATCCAAGGGAATTTGAGCAAGTAAATCTTCAAATACTTGAGAATCACTGACATCATTTGTGGTGAGTTGTACTGCACGTATTTGCAGGGTTTTAGCATCTATAGCAATGTGAAGCTTACGCCATTGGCGACGATATTCAGACCCATGTTTCTTGCATTTCCATTCACCTTCACCAAGAAACTTCAAGCCAGTAGAATCTACAAGTAGATGCAGCCCATTACTACTTTTTTGATAGCTAATCGCAATATCAATATGCTTCTGTCTACGACAAAGGGTGGAATAATCCGGAGCTGTCCAATCTAATCCACAAAGCTTAATCAGGCTTTGAACAAAACCTGTAACCATGCGTAAAGAGAGTCGAAATAGAGATTTGATCATTAAGCAGCATTGAATCGCTGTATCGGAATAGGTTTGATTTCGACCTTGCTTGCCTTGTGATTGTGCATACCACTGAGTCTTTGGATCAAACCAAATGGAAATATTGCCTCGATTAATTAAGGCTCGATTATAGGATGACCAATTGGTTGTATGGTAGATTTTAGCTGCAGGTTTATTCATTTTGAAATTATATTGCTGAATAAGCCTT